>NZ_QTLF01000020.1:0-102283 GCF_003434395.1 Bacteroides sp. AM23-12 | reverse complement strand
TCTTTATTTTCGATTTTTGAAGTGTCAACTTATTCAGTACACTACATGTTGAGATCTAGTTATATAGAGTTCTGTTGGCAATGTTATAGAGTTCATGTTCATGCCCGTACGGTTTTGAGCTAAATGATAGTCAGCTGACCATTCAGCAGATCAGCGAACAGCTGAACTTCTCGAATCAATCATTCTTCGGGAAGTTCTTTAAGCGCTGTGCTGGTATGTCTCCAAAGGACTATATGAACAGTTGATCTGTTATTTCTTAGAATCGGCAGCGGAGGTCTATTCCGAATTGTACGGGACGTCCTTTCTGCATAAATCCTTTGTTCATTGTTTCAAAGTAGAAGGCTGCATAGTCTTTGTCCAGGAAGTTACGTGCCCAGAAGCTGATCATTGCATTCCCTTTTTCAAGATTTACACGCCAGTTCAGTGTGCCGTAAAAAGATTGGCTAACATCATTCAGTTCCGTCCAGTAGATGCGTCCGGCAGCATTGTAGTTTGCTTGGAATACAACACGGTCGAAGATGGAACGGGAGCTACAGGTGATGGCGTATTCTCCTCCGATATTAAGCGTATGCTTGGGGACGAAGGGAACATATTTGCCGTTGTAGTCAGCTTTTACTGTTAGGTTGCCATCTTTGTCTGCTTCATTTATAATATAGTCGGTAAAGGTGGCGTACGTATATCCGTAACTTGCGTTCAGACTTAGTTCGTTGGTCAGGCTGGCGCGGAGGGATGCTTCTGCACCGTAGCTGTTGCTTTTGCCTGCATTGATTGTGGTACGTCCAAGACCGCTGCCGATAAATTGAGAGAGTTGCTGGTCACGGGTATCCATATAGAAAGCTGCAAGGTCGGCCCAGAGTTTTCCTTCCCACAAAGTGAGATGAGTACCCACCTCATAATTCCATGAATATTCCGGTTTATAGGTGGTTGCATCTTTTACTTCGGGTATAGCAGGCATTTTGTCTCCTATCATTCCTTCAATCAATGTGCTGTATTTTTCGAACTCCGCACTTTTTTTAATGGCTTCTACCATCGAGTGCGCCTGTTGCCCAGTGATTATATCAGAGAACATTTGGACATTATAGCCTCCCGAACGGTAACCCTTGGATACTGTAGCGTAAACGTTATTGCCTTTTCTCCATTCGTATTGTAAGGCAAACTTGGGTAATAATTGGACATAATCTTCAGATAGTTTACCATTGTAGGCAGCATCTGCTATCAGGTCTTTGGCGGTAATAACCATAGGGCCCATGGCAAAGTTGAAGTCGAAGTTGAGTGGGTCGCTTGCCGAATTGTACTTCATACTCATCTTTTCGTAGTCCAGACGAAGACCTACAGTGAAGGATAGTCCTTTGGTAAAAAGGTTATTGAAGGTTGATTGATGAAAAATGGCTCCGTTCCATATTGGAGTATCAAAGTTGCCACTGACTTTTAACGTAGGGTTAAGAACACTCATGCTCATCTTAGGTGCTTTATTCCCTAAATTTTCAAAGATGCTGTTGGTATTTCCTTCAATAGTTTCTTTTACCCCGTCTTCTTTGAAGGTAACCGGACCGTCTGTATTCAATGTCTGATAGAATCCAAAGATACCTGTTGTCCATTCCCACTTACGGTTGGGCTTCGATTTAAGCACAATTTCTTCTGAAATAGTATTTAGTTTCTGCTTCTGGGTAAGATTGAATATGTTCTTTTCAGTAAAGTCCTGGTCGAGAAACATTCGGTCTTTCAGATGCTGATAACCGGTAACAGCGCTTAGGATGAAATTCTTGGCTTGATATTCGACATTAAATCCTGCATTCAGCAGGTTACGGTAGTAGTTGCTTCTATCATTATATGCAATCTTTCCGATCATTTCTTCCCGTTCTTCAGTCTTTCCCTTGTTGACGCCTTCCTGGGTGATGCCTGTGTAAAAGTAAGGATATCCTCCTTGGTCACTATATTCGTAGCTGACATTCAAGTCTAGTTTAAGGTTATCTTTCGGCAGATAAATACCTCTGAACCGTCCACCTCCTGCATTGCCTTTGTCTACCCGTTCATTATTGCGTGCAGAGTTTTGATAGAATCCTCCGGTATGTTCGTAGAATCCTCCGGTAGAAAAGGCGAATTGGTCGGATATACGGTGGTAATGTGTTAACGATACATTGTAGTCATTATAAGTTGCTGCTCCCATACGGATATCTGTACCTTGATATGTGAAAGGTGACTTGGTGTGTACCTTGATCAGCCCGCCCATTGTATTACGTCCATACAAAGTTCCTTGCGGACCGCGGAGTACATCAATACGTTCTATGTCGGAGTAGTTGAAATCGAAAGCTGATTTATCAATATAGGGTATGTTGTCTACATAGAGTCCGATAGCCGGTGTGTTGATACGTGAACCAATCCCCCGAATATAGATAGAAGTAGTCAGCTTTGATCCATACTCCGGAATGAAAATATTCGGAATGAGTCCGGATAATCTTTTCACGGAGTTCACTTGGTTAGCCTGCATGTCTTTCTGTGACAATACAGTTGTAGCTGCTGGCAGCTCACGTAGTTTCCGGTTTTCTTTCGGAGTGGCGATCACTACCACTTCTTCGATGTCTACTACTTTAAGAGAATCTTTAGGGAAATCTTCAGCCCATGTTGTTCCTGTCGTCAGGAATGTGAGGGCAATCATAATATTCTTTGTTTTCATTCGCAGTTAATTTGTCTGGTGCAAAGTAACGGCAAATATATAAGGTAGGCAATCCTCATTTATTAGGATTATGCCTCATATTTTAAGAAATCAGATTCGGTCCGCCTCTATGTATCCGTTCATTACTGCATAGATGGTTAATCCTGATACAGACTTGATTCCAAGTTTTTCCGTGATATTTTTCCTGTGGGTGATGACGGTAGTCAGACTGATATTCAGTTTGTCGGCAATTTCTTTGTTAATTAATCCTTTGGTAATTAGAACCAGTACTTCTATCTCACGGGCAGATAAGATTTCCTGATGTACCTCCGGCATGGCAATCGGGGGCATATCTTTTACAGGATAGCCGTTGTGGTGTGCATGTTGATGAAGCTTCAAAAGGCTTTTCACCAGTTTCTCTTCGGGTTCGTAGATATTGAGTACAGGCACACCCGACAGTTGGAATTGCGGGCTGTCACTGGCCAGCACAATTGTTTTCCGCTTTCGGGGGAGGAAGAAGGCATTGTGTTCAACATAGATTTGCGCCGAGATGAAGTAATGGGCATACATGTCCGGGGTATCATCCATTAGTTCACTGAAACTATGGAAAGTACGGATAGTTGCCATTGGAATAATTTCTTCCAATATACTTTTCAGTCCGAGACAAGTGAGGGTATTGGACTCGATAATGGCTATTTCAGGTTTGTAGTTCATTTGACCGTAGAATATTTATTAATGATTGATATAATTAGCTACCGCTTCCGCACACCGTTCTCCATCGACTCCTGCCGAAACAATTCCACCTGCATACCCTGCACCTTCTCCGCAGGGAAACAGTCCGCGAACAGTGACGTGCTGTAACGTCTCCTTATCCCGTACGATGCGGACTGGCGAAGAAGTGCGGGTTTCCACACCAATCATCACCGCTTCATTCGTAAGGAAACCGTGACTGGTACGCCCAAACTGCTGAAAACCGAGAGATAATCTTTTGCTGATAAAATCCGGCATCCAAAAATGAAGCGGAGAAGAAATCAGCCCCGGACTGTAGGAAGATTCCGGTAAATCAAAACTTAATTTCTTGCGAGTAAAGTCCAGCATACGTTGCGCCGGTGCCGTTTGGCGCCTGCCACCCTGCAACCAGCATTGACGTTCCAACTCCTCCTGAAAGTGAAGGGGAGTAAGTTGAGTCTTGAGAGTTGAGAGCTGAGAATTGCTCAGCAATGGATTAATGGCTAATAACTGCGCATTTTGTTGCGCAGCCAACTCTCCACTCTCCATTTTCAACTCTCCACTTATAAAATCTTCCGGTTGAATCTCTACCACCATTCCTGAGTTACTCCAACGCGATCCGCGGTTAGAAGGAGACATTCCGTTTACTACAACTTGTTCCGGTCCGCTGGCGGCAGGAACAATGAAACCGCCGGGACACATACAGAAGCTATAAACTCCTCTGCCTTCAGCTTGTGTCACGAAGCTGTATTCGGCAGCAGGAAGGTATTTCCCCCGCCCGTTCTTATTGTGGTATTGTATCTGGTCGATCAGCATAGCCGGATGTTCCAGCCGGACACCGACAGCGATTCCTTTGGCTTCTATCGTAACACCGTTTGCAGCCAGCCAGCGATATACATCCCTTGCGGAATGTCCGGTTGCCAGTATCACAGGACCGAGAAAAGTCTTTCCTGTGTTGGTTTCAATACCTTTGCTTTCGTTGTTCTCAATAATCAGTGCATCCATTCTGGTCTGAAAATGCACCTCTCCACCACACTCGATAATCGTATTCCGCATATTCTCAATGACACGCGGGAGTTTGTCTGTCCCAATGTGAGGATGGGCATCGGCCAGTATAGCCGCAGAAGCTCCGTGCTGACAGAATACATTCAGTATCTTGTCTATATTTCCTCTTTTCTTGCTACGGGTGTAAAGTTTTCCATCCGAATAGGCTCCTGCGCCTCCTTCGCCAAAGCTATAGTTCGATTCCGGATCTACGGTATGTTCTCTGCTGATTTGTGCCAGATCTTTTTTCCGTTCGCGCACATCTTTTCCTCTTTCTACGATAACCGGACGTAGTCCGAGTTCGATGAGGCGTAAGGCGGCAAACAGTCCGCCGGGACCGGCACCTACTATGATAACCTGTGGCTTGCCTTCCACATTATTATATATAGTGCGTTCGAATTCATCCTCCTTGGGCATCTCATTAATGTATGCCCGTACTTTCAGGTTGACAAAGATAGTCCGTTGACGTGCATCGATGCTCCGTTTCAGTATTCGGGTAGCAGTGATATTACGCAGGTTAATGCCTTTTTCTTTAGATATATATTCTTTCAGTCGCTGTTCGTTTGCTGCGATTTCGGGAAGGATGCGGAGTTGGTATTCTTGTGTCATGGATTTATTTTAATTTAAACTTATCCGAAGAGTGCTCTGAATGCCTCTTCCACCTTTTTTACAGGTACTAATTCTATTTTTAGTTTTTGGGTATCAATCCCTTGCAGATTATATTTAGGAAGCAGGAACCGTTTGAATCCTAACTTTTCCGCTTCTCCGATTCGCTGCTCTATTCGATTTACGGGGCGTATCTCTCCCGACAGACCGATTTCTCCTGCCATACAGACTTCCGGTTCGACAGCCGCATCCATATTGGAAGAAAGGATGGCACTGATCACTGCCAGGTCAATAGCCGGATCATTCACCTTCAATCCTCCGGCAATATTCAGAAACACATCTTTCTGCGCAAGCTTGAAGCCTACGCGCTTTTCGAGGACAGCCAGAAGCATATTCATTCTCCGTATATCGAAGCCGGTTGCCGACCGTTGAGGATTTCCATAGACGGCAGAACTCACCAAAGCCTGCGTCTCAATCAGGAACGGGCGTACTCCCTCGATAGCAGAAGCAATCGCTACTCCGCTCATCCCTTCATGATCCTGACTTAACAGCAACTCCGAAGGATTGCTGACCTGACGTAATCCGTCCTGACGCATTTCGTAAATACCTAGCTCGGCAGTGCTTCCGAATCGATTCTTGATGCTTCGCAGAATACGGTACATATAATGCTGGTCTCCTTCAAACTGGAGAACTGTATCTACAATATGTTCCAGTACCTTTGGGCCTGCAATACTGCCTTCTTTATTTATATGTCCGATCAGCAGGACGGGTGTATGCGTTTCTTTGGCAAAACGGAGAATCGATGCCGAACATTCCCTTACCTGGGCAATGCTTCCGGGAGATGATTCAATATTTTCCGTGGAAATAGTCTGTATGGAGTCGATAATGACCAGGTCGGGACTGGTGTTCTTGATATGCACGTAAATCTGTTCAAGTGAAGTTTCACAAACGATCAGACAGTCGCTGGAGACTTCCGAAAGGCGGTCGGCGCGTAGTTTCAGCTGTCGTGCGCTTTCTTCGCCGGATACATAGAGAATCTTCTTGTCCGGCATACGCAAGACAGTCTGCATGACGAGTGTCGATTTTCCGATTCCTGGTTCGCCGCCGATCAAAACCAGAGAGCCGGGCACAAGTCCTCCGCCCAATACACGATTCAGTTCGTCGTCGTGCATATTGATGCGCGGCTCATCATCGGCTTCTATTTCGCTGAGGATAACAGGTTTCGCTTTCTGCGTCTCGATGCCCGATACCGGACGGCGGTTAGTCGTTTCTTTCCGTACGATCTCTTCTACATACGTATTCCATTCTCCGCACGACGGACACTTGCCCACCCATTTCGGTGATTCCTGTCCGCAGTTACTGCATACATATACGGTTTTTTCTTTTGCCATTGAAATTCCTTTCTTTTTGTAGGGTACAAAAATAGGGATAATTTATTAGAAATAAGTTATCCCTGCCCAATAGATATGGATGAAGCCTATAGAGTGATCTCACCAGCTATCGACCGATTCATACGATCACGAACCTCATCCGGAGTATATCCGTGTCCCAATAAGAACATCAATTTAGTCACGGCCGATTCTGTCGTACTGTCATATCCGGAGACCACTCCTGCCTGTAGTAGCTGGTACCCTGTTTCGTAACGTTCCATCTCCACCATTCCGGCATTGCACTGGGTTACATTGACAATGACAATCCCCTGCGCACTGGCCTGACAAAGCCTGCGGATAAACCATTCCTTTCGGGGAGCATTGCCGGAACCATACGTTTCGAGTACGACCGCTTTTAATCCTTTGGTCTCTAACATCGTAGCTACTACATTCTCCTGAATGCCGGGGAATAACTTGAGAACCACGATGTTCGTATCCAATAAATAATGTGGCACTAACTCCTGCTTGCTTTTGTTGACATGAATCTGTGCCTGATTATATTTAATGTGAATACCTGCTTCCGCCAATACCGGGTAATTGAATGAGCGGAATGCGTTGAAGTTTTCCGCGTTCATCTTTGTCGTACGGTTTCCCCTCATCAGATGATTCTCAAAGAAGATGCAGACTTCCGGAACGAGTGCTTTCCCCTCCTTATCCTGTGCGGCGGCAATTTCGATACTTGTCATCAGGTTTTCCTTTCCGTCCGTGCGGAGCACCCCTATCGGGAGTTGGGAGCCCGTAAGGATCACAGGTTTGTCCAGTCCTTCCAGCATAAAACTCAGGGCGGAGGCTGTATAAGCCATCGTATCCGTTCCGTGCAAAATGACGAAGCCATGATAGAGATCATAGTTCTCATGAATAATGTGTACCAGCTTTCTCCACATATCGGGTTCCATGTCCGAAGAGTCCATCGGAGGGTCAAACTGATAAGTATCAATCGGGAAGTTGAATTTTTGCAATTCGGGGATATGCCTTTGGAGTTGCTCGAAGTTGAAGTTCTCCAATGCGCCTGTTGCGGTGTTTTCAATCATTCCAATTGTCCCACCGGTGTATATTAACAATACGGAAGTATTTAACGGGGTCATATGCTGGTTTTATGCTGTTGTTTTTGCAAATATAATAATATAAACGATATATAAATAGCAAAATGTCATAAAAGTGCAGGGCTTTTATGGGAGGGAAAAGAGACGGGATGTTCTTTTTATCAGAAAAAAACCGAAAAAAGTGATAGATTGAACGTTTTTATTATTACTTTTGCGACACTTATCAAAAACAATGGTAGAAACAGAGACTATGATGAAGTACTATCCACATACAGTCACATCCATGTGTACCATGACCCTTTGGGGTTAATGGATAGTATTTGTGTATCTACGTGATTCACGCCTGTGTAAGTAGGCAAAACTCAATTTTAATTTTTTCGTAAACAACCAATCACCCTGTAATAACTATACTCGAGGGGATTGTATTTAAATATGTATCTTCATGAAAGTAATGAAATTCGGCGGAACGTCCGTAGGTTCCGTGAACAGCATTTTAAGTGTAAAGAGAATTGTAGAGTCGGCCAGTGAGCCGGTAATTGTAGTTGTTTCCGCGTTAGGGGGCATCACTGACAAATTGATTAATACATCGAAGATGGCGGCAGCCGGAGATTCGGCCTACGAAGGAGAATTCCGTGAAATCGTCTATCGTCATGTGGAGATGATTAAAGAAGTGATACCTGCCGGAGCAGGGCAAGTGGCATTGCAACGTCAGATTGGCGAATTGCTGAATGAGTTGAAAGACATTTTCCAGGGTATCTATCTGATCAGAGACCTTTCCCCGAAAACATCGGATACCATTGTCAGCTATGGCGAACGTCTTTCGTCCATCATCGTTGCCGAACTGATCGATGAGGCAAAATGGTTTGATTCACGTACTTTTATCAAGACTGAAAAGAAGCATAATAAACATACGATTGATGCCGATCTGACTAATCAGTTAGTAAAAGAGGCTTTCCATTCCATTCCGAAAGTGTCGTTGGTTCCCGGATTTATTTCTTCGGATAAGGTGTCGGGAGACGTGACGAATCTCGGTCGTGGTGGTTCGGATTATACGGCTGCCATTATTGCCGCAGCGCTCGATGCCGGCAGTCTGGAGATATGGACCGATGTAGACGGCTTTATGACTGCCGATCCGCGTGTGATCTCAACAGCTTATACTATTTCCGAACTGAGCTATGTAGAAGCAACCGAACTTTGTAACTTCGGTGCGAAAGTTGTTTATCCGCCGACGATCTATCCGGTATGTCATAAGAATATTCCTATTATAATAAAGAATACGTTCAATCCTGACGGAGTGGGAACAGTTATCAAGCAAGAGACTTCCAATCCGCAGAGTAAGGCCATTAAAGGTATTTCCTCTATCAATGATACGAGTCTGATCACTGTTCAGGGGCTGGGTATGGTAGGTGTGATCGGTGTAAACTACCGTATCTTCAAGGCTTTGGCAAAGAATGGAATCAGTGTATTCCTTGTTTCGCAGGCTTCATCAGAGAACAGTACCTCTATCGGTGTTCGGAATGCTGATGCCGATCTGGCTTGTGAAGTGCTGAATGAAGAATTTGCGAAAGAGATCGAGATGGGAGAGATTTCTCCGATCCTTGCAGAGAGAAATCTGGCTACGGTGGCAATCGTTGGCGAGAATATGAAGCATACACCGGGTATAGCAGGTAAGCTCTTCGGTACATTGGGACGTAATGGTATCAATGTAATCGCTTGTGCGCAGGGAGCTTCGGAAACCAACATTTCTTTTGTTGTCGATTCCAAGTCATTGCGTAAATCTCTGAACGTTATCCATGACTCCTTCTTCCTGTCCGAATATCAGGTATTGAATCTCTTTATCTGCGGTATCGGTACGGTTGGCGGTAGTCTGGTAGAGCAGATTCGTTGCCAGCAACAGAAGCTGATGATGGAGAACGGATTGAAGTTGCACGTCGTAGGTATTATCGATGCTGCGAAAGCCATGTTCAGTCGTGAGGGATTTGACCTTGCCAATTTCCGTGAGGAGTTGCAGAAGAAAGGCAAGGATAGTAACTTGCAGACGATCCGTGACGAAATAGTCGGAATGAATATCTTCAACTCCGTATTCGTGGATTGTACGGCAAGTCCGGACATCGCGTCGCTTTACAAAGACCTTTTGCAGCACAACGTTTCCGTAGTGGCAGCCAATAAGATCGCTGCATCTTCGGCTTACGAGAACTATCGCGAACTGAAAACGATTGCCCGTCAACGGGGTGTGAAGTACTTGTTTGAAACAAACGTAGGTGCGGGACTGCCGATTATCAATACCATCAACGACCTGATTCACAGTGGTGACAAGATACTGAAGATTGAAGCTGTACTTTCGGGTACATTGAACTATATCTTTAATAAGATCAGCGCTGACATTCCTTTCAGCCGCACGATCAAAATGGCACAGGAAGAACGCTATTCCGAACCGGACCCGCGTATCGACCTGAGCGGAAAAGACGTGATCCGCAAACTGGTGATTCTGGCACGTGAAGCCGGATACCGCATCGAGCAGGAAGACGTAGAAAAGAATCTCTTTGTCCCGAACG
Source organism: Bacteroides sp. AM23-12 (assembly GCF_003434395.1). NCBI lineage: Bacteria > Pseudomonadati > Bacteroidota > Bacteroidia > Bacteroidales > Bacteroidaceae > Bacteroides > Bacteroides sp. AM23-12. The sequence goes on along the minus strand of NZ_QTLF01000020.1, from coordinate 92,223 downwards.
ACTTCTTCGAAGGTTCGCTGGACGACTTCTGGAAACGAGTGCCGAGCCTCGACGCAGACTTCGAAGCCCGTCGTCAGGTATTGGAGAAAGAACATAAACATTGGCGCTTTGTAGCCAAACTGGAAGACGGAAAAGCTTCTGTCGGCCTGCAGGAAGTGGGCGCCAACCATCCGTTCTACGGACTGGAAGGCAGCAACAACATCATATTGCTGACTACGGAACGCTATAAAGAATATCCGATGATGATTCAAGGATACGGTGCCGGTGCCGGAGTAACGGCTGCGGGAGTATTCGCTGATATCATGAGTATCGCAAACGTTTAAATAAGGGCTATTAAAATGAAGCATATTATTATACTGGGAGACGGAATGGCCGACTGGCCAGTGAAGTCATTGGGGGACAAGACGCTCCTGCAATATGCGAAGACGCCTTATATGGATAAGTTAGCCCGCATGGGACGCAATGGACGTTTGATAACTGTTGCCGAAGGTTTCCATCCGGGTAGTGAGGTTGCCAACATGTCCGTGTTGGGATATAATCTTCCGAAAGTGTACGAAGGACGCGGGCCGCTCGAAGCAGCCAGTATCGGTGTGGACCTGAAACCGGGAGAAATGGCGATGCGTTGTAATCTGATTTGTGTGGAAGGAGAGATTCTGAAGAATCACTCTTCCGGACATATATCTACGGAAGAAGCGGATGTACTGATCCAGTATCTGCAAGAGAAGCTGGGGAATGACCGCGTACGTTTCCATACAGGAGTTCAGTATCGTCATCTGCTTGTTATCAAGGGGGGGAATAAAGAACTGGATTGCACCCCTCCGCACGATGTCCCGTTGAAACCTTTCCGCCCGTTAATGGTGAAACCCTTAGTGCCGGAAGCGCAGGAAACGGCGGACCTTATCAATGATCTTATTCTTAAATCACAGGAACTGCTGAAGAACCATCCGTTGAATCTGAAACGGATGTCGGAAGGCAAGGACCCTGCAAACAGCATCTGGCCATGGAGTCCCGGCTATCGTCCGCAGATGCCTGCTTTCTCCGAAACTTTTCCGCAAGTAAAGAAAGGAGCAGTTATTTCGGCTGTCGACTTGATTAACGGAATCGGATATTATGCCGGCTTACGCCGTATTGCGGTAGAGGGAGCCACCGGACTGTATAATACAAATTATGAGAATAAAGTAGCTGCCGCTCTGGAAGCACTGAAGACGGACGATTTCGTTTATCTTCATATCGAGGCCAGTGATGAGGCGGGACACGAAGGGGATATCGATCTGAAACTCCTGACGATAGAGAACCTCGACAAACGTGCTGTAGGCCCTATCTACGAAGCAGTGAAGGACTGGGACGAGCCTGTGGCGATTGCCGTATTGCCCGACCATCCTACTCCCTGCGAACTTCGCACCCATACCTCCGATCCTATACCGTTCCTTATCTGGTATCCGGGCATCGAACCGGATGAAGTGCAGACGTATGACGAGATATCGGCATGCGACGGCATTTACGGTGTGTTGAAAGAAGATGAGTTTATAAAAGAATTTATGAATCAAAAGAATATCCAATGAAATACTATAGTACAAATAAACAAGCGTCGATGGCTTCTTTGCAGGAAGCTGTAGTAAAAGGGCTTGCCGCCGACAGAGGACTTTTCATGCCAATGACTATCAAGCCTCTTCCCCAAGAATTTTACGATACGATAGATACTTTGTCTTTTCAGGAGATTGCTTATCGTGTAGCCGATGCTTTCTTTGGCGAAGACATCCCTGCCGATACCCTGAAACAAATAGTGTATGACACATTGAGCTTTGATGTACCGTTGGTGAAAGTGGCGGACAACATCTATTCTCTGGAACTTTTCCACGGACCGACTCTGGCTTTCAAAGATGTAGGCGGCCGTTTTATGGCACGTTTGCTGGGCTACTTCATCAAGAAAGAAGGGCAGAAGGATGTGAATGTGCTGGTAGCGACTTCCGGTGATACGGGAAGTGCCGTTGCCAACGGTTTTCTGGGGGTGGAAGGTATTCATGTATATGTACTTTACCCGAAAGGAAAAGTCAGCGAAATACAGGAGAAGCAGTTCACTACTTTGGGACAGAATATCACCGCTCTCGAAGTGGACGGAACGTTTGATGATTGTCAGGCACTGGTAAAAGCTGCTTTCATGGATAAGGAACTGAACGAACATCTGTCACTGACTTCCGCCAATTCTATCAATGTAGCCCGCTTCCTGCCGCAAGCATTCTATTATTTCTATGCTTATGCACAGCTGAAGCGTGCCGGAAAAGCCGATAATGCCGTGATTTGTGTTCCTAGCGGAAACTTCGGAAACATCACAGCCGGATTGTTCGGCAAAAAGATGGGCTTGCCTGTCAAACGTTTTATTGCTGCCAACAATCGCAACGATATATTCTATCAATACCTGCAAACAGGTAAATATAATCCCCGCCCATCCGTTGCAACCATTGCCAACGCTATGGACGTGGGTGATCCGAGCAACTTTGCCCGTGTGCTTGACTTGTATGGCGGTTCTCATGCTGACATTTCCGCTGAGATTTCGGGAACTACATATACCGACGAGCAGATTCGCGAAACTGTGAAAGAAACCTGGAAGGAACATCATTACCTGCTCGATCCTCATGGAGCCTGCGGTTATCGCGCTTTGCAAGAAGGACTGAAACAAGGCGAAACGGGAGTCTTCCTTGAAACTGCTCATCCTGCTAAATTCCTTGAAACTGTAGAAAGTATCATTGGCGAAGCGGTAGAAATACCTGCCAAGTTGCAGGAATTTATGAAAGGGGAGAAGAAGAGCTTGCAAATGACGAAAGAATTTGCAGACTTCAAGAAGTATTTGCTTTCTGTTTGATTGGGTTGTTAAAGCAAGGAATAAAAGAAATAATTATGCAAGATATAGTAAACGGACGCTGTGGTTGGTGTGGAACCGACGAACTGTATGTGAAATATCATGATCAGGAGTGGGGAAATTTAGTTACTGACGACAAGACGCTGTTTGAGTTTCTTGTGCTGGAGAGTGCCCAGGCGGGGCTGAGCTGGATAACCATCCTCAGAAAACGGGAGGGTTATCGCAAAGCCTTTTGCGATTTTGATGCCGGGCAGGTGGCACAGATGACCGATGAAGATGTAGAACGGTTGATGCACTTTGAAGGCATTGTGAAAAACCGTCTGAAAATCAAATCGACCATTACCAACGCCAGACAATTCCTTGCTATACAAAAGGAGTTCGGTAGTTTTTACGACTACACTCTCTCATTCTTTCCCGACAGAAAGCCTATTGTCAATACCTTTTGTTCATTGAGCGAGATTCCAGCATCTTCTCCCGAATCCGATGCAATGAGTAAGGACATGAAAAAGCGCGGATTCAAATTCTTTGGAACAACGATTTGTTATGCTCACTTACAGGCTTCGGGATTTATCAACGATCACTTGAAGGATTGTATTTGCCGGAAAAAATAAATGACGTGCGGAAATAATTCAAATCTGTTTAGGAATGAACTAAACAGTAGCACACAATAGTAACTCAACTCTCCTCCTTCCCGAAGGAGGAGAATGGAAGATAGAACCGACTATCATTTAGCTCATAACAATACGAAAAGGAATAAATTGCTTTGAGCCGCTCTACTAGAGAATTGAAATATCCAAAATTGCTGTCATCTGTCACCAAATGATAGATAACGCACTGATTATAAACTAATAAAGAGGTGACAGCACAGCGTGACGGCATTGTGACAGCATATTTTGCTATCACAATGTCGTCACGCTGTGTTATTATATCCTGCTACAATAATATACTGACCTCTTGGAATGATAAGTCAGGAATACCTTAGCTTAGTTAGTTTCCATGCAATGAAACTATAGTTCCAAAGCCTTGAAACCAATAGTTTCAAGCTGAAGAAACTTTAGTTCCAAACTGCAGAAACTAAAGTTTCAAGCGCTGGAAACTCTAGTTCCAAGACCGTGAAACTAAAGTTTCATTAGGCAAAAAAATAATAGTTCCACAGTAGGAAACTATCAGTAGTAAGGCAGATGAAAGAATATTTTTCCGGAACAGGGATTTAATAAGCAAGGAATACTAAATATTCTCCTGTACAATGAATGGTAAACTCATCTGCTGTTGCTTCATTAAGTGTTCCCTGCCACCAGTTGCTGAAGTCGCTTAGCGGATAAAACAATCCTTCTCCTTTTAATCCTTCAGCTCCAAAATTGATGATAGAGACCTGCTGACCGGGATGTGAGGCAAAACTTTGCGTATCACTCACAGGAATAAATGTCCCGTAATCAGTGACTGTCCGTACTTCCATACCACTTCTCATATACTCCATGAGCAGGCTGATGTTTCCTAACGTATGATCTTCCCGTTTGCCGGTAGCACCTACGATGGCGATTTTCCGTATCCCTTTACTTTGCAGATAATGGACAGCTTTGGTCTGATCATTCGTCTCCTGATCCGAAATTTGAAGGATAATAGAGGAAAAACGCTTTTTATATTCCGGCAGGAGCGAGTCTCCATCGCCTATAATCACGTCGGGAGTATGTCCGCGGGAAATATATTCATTGGCGGCCCCGTCGCAACAAACGACGAATTGGGCTTCTGCCAAAAGACGCAGGGGAAGTTCGTGCGCAGGATATTCACCGTTGGCAAGTATGACGGCTTGGGGTATATAGTGTTCGTTTATCATTGCATGTTCATTATTTTTTTCCATTTGAAGTAGCCAAAGATAGCTATAATGGAGTAAAGTCCGTACAATGCGGAGGTGAAATAGAGATCTTTATAGATATAAAGTCCGCAACAGACGATGTCGACAAGAATCCAGGCAAACCATTGCTCGATGTATTTGCGTGCCAGCATCCACATTCCGACAATGCTCAACGCCGTTGTGAAACTGTCCAGCCACGGAACGTTACTGTCTGTGTATTCGATAAGTATCCGGGCGATGCCGACGAAAGACACGATAAACACAAGGAATAGTGGCAGATAGCATTTCCACGGGGTATGTATAATGGGGAGACTTTTCTTTTCCCCGTGTCCCCACATCCAGAAGAACCATCCGTAGATGGCAGCTATCAGATAGTAGATGTTGATGCCGAAGTCGGCATACAACCCCGCGTCGTAATAAACAAAGATATAAATGGCCGGCATGATGATGCCCGCCAGCCACAGATAGATACTGGCGCGATACTCCAGCCACAGGTAGATAATACCGATAAACGTACCGAATATCTCCAGATAATTCATTTCCATATTTGCTTATTTATTCGTTCTCTACGCCGGCATTACCCGGATCAGATTCTATGGGTATGTTCTCAGCCTGTCATGTTAGGGCACCCCTATTGCGTGAATCGGCGGTAAAATTACGAATTTAGCAGAAGGAAAACAAGGAATCATGTAAAAACAAGTCCTCCGTTGAAAAAACGAAGAGGAGATTTCAGCGGCATTTTTGCAATGCCGTGAAATCTCCTCTTCTCCTCATTTGTCGTGTATTATAAAACTTCTTTTTCTTTGGTCAGTTGCTCTTCATATAGCGTGTTACCGATCGTATATTTGAGGCTGAACTTTTTGGCGGTTGTGTTGTAGGTACTTTCTCCTGAGTCGATAATTACCGGTCCGTTTTCAGCATCCCATGCTTTGATCAAAACTTTCTTTACATCATTAGTGCCTTCCACTATCTGATCCGTGATGGTCAGTTCTATTGTACCCGTTTGGATATCAGCTTTCTCGTCGCTCTCGTTGTTCATGGCATAGAATAGTCTGACAGTGTTGACTCCGGTAGGCTTAATCGTTTTAGGCTTCTGAATCGTCTTCGGAGTTTCTCCTTCTAAGGTGGTATGCCCACTCATCTGGTAACTGCCCGAATAGTCATTCTTTAATTTTAATAGAATCAACATTTTATATCCGGATTCACTTATCGGATATCCTGTTGTACTTTCTATTTCGACGGGGATGACGTATGACTGGTCAATCTTCAGACTTGCTGTCTTTATCAACACAGGAACTTCGGCGGAAATACCTTCAGCGTGCTTGATTACCGTATTCTCCAAAGAAGGAATGGAATATAAATCAGTATCCAGTGATTTATAATATTTGTCCTCATTCAGAACGGTCCAGTATTTTTTATTGTAAATATCTACCAACTCTTCGTTGATCTTCATTTTTACGTTCACATCTCGGTCTAATGCTAATGTACCGGAACTGCTGACCGTGAAATAAGTTTTCACTTCTTCGTTACTGTAGCTTACTTCTGTGGTCCATACTCGGTTGTAAGCACCGATCAGGTAGATTTCTTTCTGATATTGTTCTTTTTCAAGCAGGTCTTTTTCACAAGAAGTGATGGAGAGCGTTAACAAAGAACAGACCACTATTTTGTATATTGATCTCATTATATGTTCAATTTTATATGATTAATAATCAGTTATATGATAGAAAGGGGAAAGTTACCAATCTCCGAATCCGTCCCATCCTGGATTTTGTTTCAGTTTGGCATTTTTATCCAATACGGCTCTCGGAATAGGATAGAAGTACATCTTCCTGTCAAAGCTGCGTAATGCATACTTATGAACTACATTGACAACAGTATAGAATTGGTCTCTTTCGGTTGTCTTCTTGGTAACGTCCATACCTTGTACCGGTTTGTTTTCTTCTGTTTCTGCTAGTCCCCAACGACGCAGGTCATGATATCTTCTTCCTTCGCACGCAAATTCGATCATGCGTTCGCGGATGATTAACTGACGCATCTTCACTTGATCGCTGGCATCGGCAAGGGTGATGCCCGGCAATCCGGCACGGTAACGAATCATGTTGAAGTAGTACATGATTTCCTCCGGATTATACAAAACATGATAAGTGGTGTTATCTGCCGCTTCCGTATATTCCGGTTCTCCTTTCAGTTCATTCAATGCTTCTACATAGTTCAACAGTATTTCCGCATATCTGAATACAGGGAATGTTTTCGGTTTTATTTTAGCACCTGTATGACTGGTACAGTTATCCTCCGGATGGATATATTTCTTTAGAGTATATCCCGTTAAGTTATAGTCTTCTGGATTGGCAGCCTGTTTTGCACAGTTGCCATTCACGTAATATCCTGCTGTAAAGTTAGTCACGTTGGGAGCTTCGGTTCCTGTTACCGAAGTTGCGGGCCAGAAACATTCACAGAATCCGATAGATGCGTAGAAACGCGGTTCGCGGTCCAGATACATTTTGGCAACGGTTGGTCTCAGCTCATATCCTGTGGCGATGGTAGGTACAGTACCCGCTTCTTCATAATAATCAGGTTGTTGCACATAATCTTCTCCATCTTTCATGTAGTAGGCATCTATGAGTTTCTGAGTGATTCCTAAGCCGTTCCATCCTCCCAGTTTCAACGGGAAGGCGATTGAAATGATGTTGTTGTTCAAGGGAGTAGCATAAATAAGTTCAGGGTTTTTCACAGCCAGTGCTTCTCCATTGAACATGTCTATATACGAATGGTAAGGATCGATTCCTCCTACTCCTAACGGGAATTCCGCTTGTGACGCCTGAGAGGATGCATACGTGTTTTCATCGCTGGGTACAGTGTATAATGAGTAAATACCGCTATCGATAATTCTCTTGGAGGCAGCAGCTGATTTCGCCCATTTCACCGGGTCATATTGCTGGGCTATCATGTTTCGTCCGTCGGAAGTGGTCCAGTCGGCATAATATTGATTGCCGTTGTACCACTTGGAAGCTTGATAAAGCCGGACACGTGACATGAGGGCGGCTGCCGCATATTTGGTAGGACGTTCGAATTGAGTGCTCGGGCGCGTCGGGTCCAGTAGACTGTAAGCTTCTTCGAGGTCTTTGCAGATATATTCCACACATTCATCGTACGTGTTACGTTCGAATGACAAGTTTTCAATGTTTTCATCTACCGACAGCGGCTCTTCGGGAAGGATGACTGCCGGTCCGTAAAGTTCCAACAGATAGAAATAGAAGGAAGCTCTCATGAAATGAGTCAAACCCATAATTTCACGTCTGTCCAATCCTTTCAGGTCTTTGCATTCATCGATGCGGGTGAAGATAGTGTTACACTTACGGATACCTTTGTAGTATTGTCCCCACATGTTGTAGTAAGAATCGTTTTGCGTAATTTTGTCTGCGTACAAGTAGGTACCGGCGTACTCAGCTTTCTGCCATGACAGAAGAACTTCATCTACCGCAGTCTCGTAAGGACCGTAGGAACCGGAAAACAAGTTGCCTTGAGCGGGCATTAATGCCGCAGTTCCCCACACATAACGCTCCAGATAATCTTGTCTGGCAAAGATGGAGTCGAGTGGAGTCAGGTCGTTAAAGTATTCATCAACTGCCAGATAGTTGCATGAAGTCAGCATGAACGGGATGATCCCCAGTGTCGTGCATAGAATATGAAGGCTTTTCTTTAATATCTTTTTCATAATAGTTTTCAATTAGAACGTAGCTGTTAACTGTAAAGAGAAAGTACGCTGTAGCGGATATACGGCGCCGTTTTTAGATGCCTGTCCCGGATCCCATAGTTTCACTGAATCCCATACTGCCAGATTCTGTCCGACAAATTGCAGATTCATATCACTGATGCCCACTGTCCTTAGTACTTTATTCGTTCCGATACGATAGGAAATATCCAATGATTTCCAACGCAGGTAAGAACCATCTGCCAGCCAGAAAGTAGAAGCACGGTTATTGTTCTTATTCTCTCCGTAAGTCAGGCGCGGGAAACGTGCATTCGGGTTTTCTGTAGAAGGATCCCCTGAATACCATGCCGGTGTCCAACGATTCTTCGGGTCGTTTACGATGGATAGAATGTTGCCGACTTCTCCGCCTGAGAAGGGATAGAATCCGGAACCGCCGTATAAGAAGTTAACTTTGGCTGCTCCAGTGAATAAAGCACTGATAGTCCATCTTTTATATCTGTATTCCAGTGCAAAACCGTATTGAATTTGCGGTACATTGGAGTGTGCAATAGGAACAATATCGTCATCGTCAATTTTTCCGTCAGCGTTCACGTCTTTATAGCGGATATCTCCGGGGCGTACTTCGCCGTATGTCTGTTTCGGGCTTCGGTTGATTTCATCCTGATTTTGAAATAAGCCTAATGCAACCAAACCGCGCATAACACCATAATTTACATCGCTATACGATTGGTAAGGGTAGCGCACCGCATCTTGGTCCCAATGTACAACTTTGCTGACAGCATATGTCATGTTGGCACGCACCGTGAAAGAGTTGTCTTCGTTTATTTTCTGGTTCAGGTAAATGTTACCATCTATACCGCTACTGCGCATACGTCCTACGTTGGTATATGGGTTGGTCACGACGCCTACTTCCGAAGGCATCATTTTTCTTTCCTGAAAGATATTATCACGAGTGTCTCTGAAGATATCTACCGTTCCACCTATTTTATCATTGAGAAATTGGAAGTCGATACCCAGGTTATATTTCTTGGCTACCTCCCAATGTAAGTTGTTGGCTCCGATTTGTTTTTCTGTCAATCCATTGGAACCCCAACGACTACCACCTCCAAAGTTAATCAACGTCAGATATGGGAACCGACGTCCACCACCGATCTGATCGTTACCAACTTCACCATAAGAAGCTCTGATCTTCAAAAAGTTGAGCCATCCTGCATGATTCTGCATAAATTCGTATTGGGTCGGGATCCATCCTAAGGCTATTGCAGGGAACAAACCGAATTGTTTGCCCGGTTCAAAGTTTTCGGAACCGGTGTATCCTACGTTTCCTTCTATCAGATAAGCATCTTTATAAGAGTAAGTGGCTCTGGCAGATAACGCTTGATAACGTTTGGGAATAGATGAAATTTCATCATTTGCTTCGGTGGTTTCGGTGCTTTGCATATAGTAATGTATCAAACCGGTTACACGATGTTCCTGATTGAAAAGTCTTTCATAGGCAAGTTGCGATTCGAAGTAATATCTCCGGTCACTGGCAGCACTCTTGGCGAATTGAATGTTACTGGCTGATACCGTACGTTGTGTCATTAATGAACCGTCATTGTAACGGCCAAAGGCCTTGTATAGGTCCGGCATTTTGGAGCGGACTACGTTGTGTATATTGTTATTGTTATACGAGAACATTCCTCTGGCAGTCAAACCCTTGATCCATTTTCCGAAGTCTTGACGTAAGGTGAAATTGATGTTCATAGTGGTCCGGTTTCCCTTTTTAAATCCGGTATGGTTCAACAAGATATATGGTGAGATTTGTTCTCCGTTTTTCCCATAAGCAGGAAGCATTCCATTGGAATAACGTAAAGGCACCGTCAGGGGAGTCAGATAGGCTTGTGCGGCCCAGAGTGCGTCATTGTTAGTTCCGAATCCCGGTGCTCTGTCTTCTACAATAGCTCCGTCCATAGCCAATCCCATGATCGTCGATGAAGTTAGGTTCATGTCTACCTTTGCGCGGAAATTATATTTAGCCCATTTGACATTCGTGTTGTATTTGTTAACTTTGTCTTGCTTGAAGATAGCATCTTTGAATGTACCTCCTACACTGACAAAATATCTGGCAACTTTTCCACCACCGGATACATTTAAATAGTGCTGATGATTAATAGTTACATCTTTCAGTATCTCTTTTTGCCAGTTAACGTTTGGATATAAGTCATTGTCCAGTCCTGCTTTAATAATCTCCAGTTCTGTCGGGCTATAAAGAGGGTCCATATTGCTTACCACTCGGGCTTCGTTTGCCAAGCTGGCATAATCGTATGCTTCCAGATATTCGGGCATACGGGGGGAATAAGAGAGAGTCATACTGCTTTTCCAGGTTACCTTGGTGCGACCTTCCTGACCGGAACGGGTCGTTACCAAAACAACGCCATTTGCACCACGTACACCATAAACGGCTGTTGCCGAAGCATCTTTCAAGATAGAGAAGCTCTCAATATCCGACGGGTCGAGGTCGTTGAGGTTTCCTTCAATACCGTCAATCAAAACCAGCGCAGACTGGTTGGCACCAAATGTGCTGATACCGCGAATCCAGAACTCAGAAACATCCTGCCCCGGTTCGCCGCTTCGGTCAACGGCTATAATACCGGGAACCACACCTCCCAGCATATTGGCTACGGAAGTTGACGGAGCACTGATGGCAGCCGGATTGACACTGGTGACAGCACCTACCACGCTGACTTTACGTTGTGTTCCCATACCTACAACAACTACTTCGTCCAATGATTCTGAGTCGGGCTCCAGAGATATACGCATCTTCTTATCGGTTTGAGCAACCACTATTTCTTTGCTCTTATATCCCATAAATGAAACAATCAGCGTTGTTTTTGGAGCTAATGATTTCATACTGAAGTTACCATCCATATCTGTTATAGTTCCGGTTTTTTCTTTCCCTTTAACAGATATGTTTGCACCCGGGAGCGGATCACCATGTTCATCTAACACGATTCCGGCAATTTGAATTGGTTCTTGTTGGGCCCATATCCCTTGTGTTGCATTTCCTGCCAATAGCAGAGAGAAACACAGGGTTAATTTAAAATATAGTGTTTTCATTTCTATTCCTTATTAATTATTCAATAGCAAGTTTTCTGATGCAGTGGTTGTTTTGATCTGCAATGTAAAGAAATTCATTTTTGTCCAAATAGACACCCCAAGGCTGATCGAATTGGGCTTCCAAAGGATCCCCGTCTTTGTATCCTTTCCCGCTACCTGCTATCGTGGTCACGATATTTAACTTGGTGTCAACTTTACGAATCCGATGGTTATTAACATCCGCTATATATAAATTGCCTTCTTTATCAATAGCAATTCCACGCGGCTCATTGAATTGTGCTTCTTGTACATCTCCGTCCCGGAAGCCTGCGCCTGCACCGGGAATATATTCTTCAATGTCTCCGTCTAGAGCTGGCCAACCGTCCGTATCGCGTGTGAGCTTAAAGCGATAAACTGCACTTTTACTATGCAACACACAATAAACATACTTATCAACCGGATTGTAAGCACATAAACCATTGGAGCCTACATTATAGAGTGTACCGATTCGTTTTGCTTTGTTGGGATTTAAGGTTCTTTTATTCTTATCAAAAGGTTGTGTCCACAATTGTCCTGTGTTTTGGCGGTATATCACAAAAGTAGAATCTACAGGGTCGAGAACAACACTATGCATCCATCCTCCGTTGGCTAAAAGCTGTCCCATTTTATCAGCCACCCAGCTCACATTAGCATCGAATAAGAAACAACCGAAGTTGGCATTATCGCATGGACCAAATAGTTGTTTCTTTTCTTTATCGATAAATAAAGGTTGGTCGATTACCATGCCATCCAGTAAAGTGATCGTTTTATTTTGTTCGATGGATGATAAACGCGTTCTTCCATCAGAGTCGAATATGAATACATTGTCATCATTGTCTACAGCTACATACCTTGGAGTATTGAATGTGGTCTCGCCGAGAGTTCCGTCTTTATTGCCACCTTCTTTGGCTTTTCCTACTACTGTAGATACGGAAGAAGTTACAATATATTTGAATGTTTTTTCAGCATTGCTGAGTTCAGCTTCTTTTCCGGCAATCTCCACCCGTACATGGCTTTCCCCTCCGGCTTGCTTGGGCACTTGGGCATAAATAACATCAGGCTTGACACCTAAAACCAATGCCTCCCGTTCATTACCTACTTCATCCTTGAAGTAAACTTTCACTTGGCTTTTGTCTTCTCCGAAATTGGAACCTTTAACAATGAATTTGGTTCGTATGCCACCGGAATCGGGCATAAACTCTGTAAACTTGACTGGTTGATTAGGATCGAAAGCTGTGCTTTTCTTGTCTTCATTACAACCTACTATTAGTAGCAGGAAGCCGAAAACCATCCAGATTAGATTAAATGATTTACGCATGTTTTTCTATAAGATTTTATTAGTTTGAAAAAAGGTCTTTTTAGGCTTTCTATTTAAATAAGGTTTAATAGATTCTAATTGATTTCAATTTGACTTAAGGGCTTTTGGCTTTTTCTCTCATGTGATTAATTGTTTTAAATATTACAGATTCAAAGGTGTAAATGGCTATATATAATTGTGAAGCACACTTTCCGTTCGGTTTTCAGGATACAAACTTAGGGGATTTCAAGGAATCAGGAGCATATGCTTTTATTCATCCATGTATATCTTTTCATTCAAAATTGCTTTTTTTATCATTTGCTTCGCCTTTCTGTTATAATATTGATTATTTTTGTGACACTTAAACTAATATGAATATATAATGAAGCGAACCGTTCGATATACCGTCCTTGTTTTGATTGCTATTATAAATTCTTTAGTTATTACTACTTCTCTCTATGCTGTTCTGCCTTATAATGAACTTCATCAGTTGAATATGAGTAATGGCTTGGTAGATAACATCATTACTTGTATCTATCAAGATCAAGATCGTTTTATGTGGTTTGGATCCAGTAATGGGCTGAGTCGATATGACGGGAAGCAGATTCGCAATTTTAGTGTAGACAATGCGAGGATGTATGTTTCCGATATAAAAGAGACTTCTGATGATAAATTGTGGGTAATAGCTAATGAGTATTTATATTGTTTTGATCGACGGAAAGAGAAATTTGTTCTTCCGTCTTTTCAGGATGGAAAAAAGGCCATTTCTGTAAGTGCTATGGAAATAACGGGGGATTCACTTTTTTGGATAGTAAAAGGCGGACAATTGCAATGCTTGAAACGACATTATAAATTAGTGAAAGGTGACTTACAAATAGAGATGACCGTCGAAGCAGGCTATCCGTTTTTTTTAGATGAGGGGGAATCTTTTTCGAATTTATGTGCTTCACAAGACGGGCATTTCTTGTATTTGGTTACCGATAAGGGAAATTTGTTGTTCTTTGATAAGATTGCAGGTAAAGTGGTCCGGAAGTTCAAATACTCTATTAATCCTAGTGCTAATGCTACTACTATCATGAGTGAAGGGGAATATATTTGGGTTTCTTCTATAGTGGGTGGAGTAACTCGTCTGCATATTCCCACGGGAAAATCTGATTATTATCAGTATAATGAGGATGCCAGGTTGTCTTCTTTATCACATTCAGATGCGTATGGGGTGGTTGCGTTGGATAATGATTCTTACATTGCAGTAACCTGGAATGGATATACTCTGTTAGCTCCTGAAGAAAATGATCCTTCTAAGTTGTCGGCAACGCCTTATACGAATACCTCATTTTTGCAGTACCGGAATGTAGAGACAAGAATGATTTCTGTTTATTATGATAAAGAGGGAATACTATGGATCGGAACTAGAGGAGGAGGGATTGTCTATTTTGATTTTAGACAGCATTCTTATATGCAATATCACAGCAAAAAACATAATGAAATCTCTGCTCAGGTAGCTGACAAAGATGGTCGAATTTGGTTGGGCACTTACCATGAAGGAATTATGCGTAGTGACCAGCCTTATGCTAAATCGCGACCGCTGAACTTTTCTCCTGTGGGCAATCAAAAGGAAGTCCCGGTGTTTTGTGCAATCAAAGATTCATGTTCTAATTTATGGTTTGGAAATGCTTCCGGAAACTTGATTTGTTATGACTGGAGTTCCGATTCTTTCCATATATATCCGCTCAATCATTTAGGGAAAAAGGTAAACTCCTATATAGTGGCCTTAATGATTGACTCCCGTTATCGGTTTTGGGTATGCACTTCTGCCGGATTGTACTTATTTGATCATCAGACAGGTCATTTTGAATTATTCTCATTGCGTGAAGCCTTGAAAGAAGATGCAGAGCCATGGGTCACTGCTATTTGTGAAGATAAACAGCGGAATATCTGGATAGGGACAGCAAAAGGTATTGTACGATTATCACAGGTCAATGTTCGTCCATTAAAGATGGTTCATGGATATGAAGAAAAAGAAAATATAGGAGCTCGTGTAGTTAGTGCTTTACTGACTGGTACTGACGGAACTGTATATGTGGGTTATAAAAATGGATTTGGAATCATTCCTGTGGGCGAAGATAGGATAACGTCTTTTTATACAGTAAAAGATGGACTTTGTAATGATTGTATAGATTGTATAGTGGAAGATGAGAAGAAGCGTATTTGGTTGGGGAGTATATCCGGTATCTCAAGATATAGCCGACAACAACATGTCTTCTACAACTATTATATTTCTAGTAGCAATAAATCTGTGATGTTGTTTAAGAATACTTTATTTTGGGGAAATAACAAGAGCTTAACTTATTTTGAACCGGAAATACTGACATCTGCCACCATTGCCAGCAAAACTCTTTTAACTGGATTGGAAGTCGATAATAAGCAAATCAATATAGGTGAGAAGATAAAAGGGCAAGTTGTTTTGGACTCAAATATTGCATCAATTGACCATTTGGAACTGGTCAATGCAAACCGTGATTTCTCTCTCCTTTTCAATAATCTGGCTTTTTCGAAGGATCTGCAAAAATATAGCTATCGGTTATATCCATATCAAAAAGATTGGATTGTTTCTGAAGCGGGTAAGGTCTCGTTTACCAACTTGTCTGCCGGTTATTATATTTTTGAAGTCAAAACATTGTTCCCTAATAATACGGAAGGAGACGTTACTGCATTGCCGATAACAATCCTTCCACATTGGAGCCAGACCGTTTGGTTTCGTTTGCTTTTGATTTTCTCGGTTTTATTTTTGGTTGGTTATATTTTCTATAGTTTGTTGCGGCGGCAACGTCGTTTCAAAAAAATGATTCAATTGAAACATGAACTGACGATTGCAAATTTGGAGAGAAACGCAGAACGGCATATACGGGAAGAACGTGAGAATTTTTTTATGAATGCTGCTCATGAGTTAAGAACTCCTCTTACTTTGATACTTGCTCCTATACATGATATAATGAAGTCCATTACCCCATCGGATAATTGGTTTGATTCATTTAGCAGATTGCACAAGAATTGTCTTTCTCTACAGACACTGGTTGATCGTCTGCTATATGTACAGAAGATAGAGGGAGGCATGATAAAACTTCATTTGTCAGAATCGGATATAAAGGAGATTGTTAGCCGGGTGGCTAATCCTTTTCTGCAAATGGCTATGGTCAAGAAGCGGGAATTTTTGGTCCAGGTGGATACAGTGCCTTTGTATTTATGGGTGGATGTGGCGAAAATAGAATCAGCTGTTCAAAATTTGTTATCAAATGCCTTTAAATACACTTCTCAGAATGGACGTATTGAACTGGCTGTGTCAGAGGCGGAAATTGACGGAAGACCTTATTGCCTTGTAACAGTGTCTGATAATGGAGTTGGGATACCTGATGATTTGCAACAGCACGTGTTTGATTCGTTTGTAACAGGGAAACGTATCCCGCAATATTCCACGTCAATAGGTCTTGGATTACATATTGTAAAGCATACGATGGGGTTGCATCATGGATTTGTAACGTTGACCAGTCGTGTTGGAGAAGGCAGCCGATTCGTTCTGCACATTCCGATGGGGCTTTCTCATTTTGCGCCGGGGGAATATGAAATGGTACCTGATCCGATGAAGGGGGATTTGTTGGAAGAGTGTCCGGCAGAAGAACGTCCGATGGAAGAAGTAGTAGAAGAAAAGAATGAGACTATGGAAGAACCCGTTAACAGAGTGAAAAATAATAAGGAATTTTTGTTGATTATAGAGGACCACGATGAGATGAGAGAATATTTATGCAGTCTATTTAAAGAAGATTATAATGTTATTGAGGCTGGAAATGGAGAAGAAGGGGTGGCTATGGCTGATAAATATATACCTAAATTAATCATATCTGATATAATGATGCCTGTTAAAGATGGGTTTGAATGTAGTCGGGAGATTCGTGAAAATAAGCGGACTTTTCATATACCGGTTATCTTTTTAACAGCTAAAGCAGAGGATGCTGACCGGTTGAAAAGTTTACAAATAGGGGTAGATGACTATATAATGAAACCTTTTAATCCGGAGTTATTGAAAGAGAAGGTGAAAGCGTTGATAGAACAACGTGATCTGTTAAGAAAACTTTATGCGAAAACTCTTATGCTGGATGAAAAGGTACTGGAATCTTCAGAAGATGTTCAGGATGTTTTTATGCCTAAAATGCTTCAGATTATAGAAGAAAATTTATCAAACCGGAATTTTACAATAAAAGTGCTGACGGACAAATTGAATATGAGCCAGCCGACCCTTTATCGCAAGGTTAAGCAGAAAACTGGTTTGTCGATTATAGAGGTGATTCATGGAGTACGGATGAGTAAAGCTGCCTCTATTATCATGAGCGGGCGATATAGCAGTCTGACAGAAGTGGCGGAAATGGTAGGGTATGATTCGATGATTTCCTTCCGTAAGCAGTTCGTTGCACAGTTTGGGGTGCTTCCTTCCAAATATATGGAAGAGAAAATGAGGAAATAAGAAGCCGCGTTCCATGTTGGCGGCTTCTGGCTTGTCTGTTTGAATAGTTATTGTTAAAAACGGAAAGAGACATGGGCCATAACATTTGTACCCGCTTGCGCAGCGTATCCGGCAGAGTCTATTCTGTGATTCACATCCTTGTCGTAAGAACTGGATGCCCAACCGTTGTTCTCGTATTCTTCGTTGAAGAGGTTGTAGACGGTCACACCCATAGTTACTTCTTTCACCACTTTTCGGGGTTTGAATGTATAGGCCAGATTTAGGTTGCTCACGAAATACTTATCCAGAGTCAATGCTTCCACTTCTGCATTTGTCATATATTGCTTGCCGACAAATTGGGATTGAAGGGCTGCTTCGAATCCTTGATAGGTAAAAGCAAAACGGTTGTTCAGCAGGAAATCCGGTGAAAAGGCGATGCGAGTACTCTTATGAGAAACGCTTACGACGTCCAGTAAGTTCCAGCCATCGTAAATGGGAATGTTTTCTACAAAATTCTTGATACGGTTTTTGCTCCATGTCGCATTGATATCCCATTGGAACCATTTACAGGGCTTGATACCTAGCATCAGTTCGATTCCCATCCGGTAGCTGTCCGGAACGTTTTCTGTCAGGGCTTCACCGATATCGTTCAAAGCTCCGGTGAGGACAAGCTGGTCGGTATAATCCATGTAGTAGAAGTTGGCGCCTGCTGTCAGCCAATGATTGGCGAATGTGTATCCGGCTTCGTAGTCGAGCAGCTTTTCAGCTTTCGGATAACTGTCGGGATCGCCATCCGTATAATTATTTCTTGTCGGTTCTTTTTGAGCTACGGAGAAAGAAGCGTAGACACGGTGATTGGAGTTGATATTCCAGTTCAGTCCGACTTTCGGGTTGAAAAAGTCGAATTTCTTGTCTACGGCCAGCAGACGCAACGCACTTTTATTCCAGTCGTATTTGTCATTTGCTCCGTCGATGGTGTAGTCGATGTGCCGGTATTGCAGGTCGGCATAGGCACTTAGTCCTCCGGTAAGGTCGTAGCTTGCTTTCAGATAGATGTTACCGTCGGTTTTCTTCGATTGGTTGCGGTAGTATTCATGGGCGGGAGATAGTGCGCCGATGTAGTTCTTTACCCAAGTCACTTTCCCGAAGTTATTGCCCCGATATTGATTGATGCCTCCGCCCAAAGATGCCGTTAGTCGGTGGTTGGTATAATTGAGGGAGAAAACACCCCCGCCAAACTTATTATCCATTTTCTTCTGGCGGACCAGATCGCTTTCCGAAATTTCTTTTCCGTCTGTTGTAAAAGGTTTCAGACCGTATTCTACGAAAGATCTGTCTTCTTTATATTCCTCATAGTAGCCGTCACCTTTGGTGTAGTGCAGAGCTACGTTCAGATTCCATGCGGTGGAGAAAGTATGGTTGAAAAGGAGTTGATAATTCTTTTGCAGATAGTTATCCGTCTGGTCGGCATAATAATGTTTTTCATTATCGTCTCCGGTATATTCGCCGCAAGGGTTATACTGTCTTCCGTGTTCTTCCATTTCTGCTTTAGTAGCATATCCCCAGGCATGATACGTCTTTTCTTTTCCTGCGAATGCGATCAGTTTGACAGACGTATTTTCGGCGAAATATCCTCCTTGCAGATAGTAAGAGTTGAGATTGACGGAGGCACGGTCGATATATCCGTCCGTACCGATGTTGGAAAGTCGGGCATCGAATGTCCAGTGATTGTTCAGCAGTCCGGTTCCCACTTTTACAGTTTCCTTGTGGGTGTTGAAAGAACCATAGGAACCGTTGAACTCGGCATACGGTTTCATGGACGCGCCTTCGGTCTGCATATTGACACTGGCTCCGAAGGCACCGGCGCCGTTGGTCGATGTTCCTGCGCCACGTTGCACTTGCATATCCTTTACGGAAGAAGAGAAGTCGGGCATATTTACCCAGAACAGGTTGTGGCTTTCGGCATCGTTCATCGGGATGCCGTTTACAGTGATATTGATACGCGTGCCGTCAGTGCCTCGTACACGAAGAGTCGTATAGCCGATGCCCGATCCCGCATCCGATGTGGTCAGCGTGGAAGGAGTCATGCTCAGCAGGTAGGGAATATCCTGCCCGAAGTTCACTTTTTTAAGTTCGGCTTTGCCTATATTGGTAAATGCTACGGGAGTTTTTGCTGTAGCACGTGTGGATACTACCTGCACTTCTTGCAGGTTGATTACTTTCAGACTATCCTTTGCACTCGTTTGTGCATGGACAGGGAAGCCTGCGCCCAATAAGGCGACGGCCATCATCATCATTTTTTTCATCTTGCTTATTAATTAGTTCTCTACGCCGGCATTACCCGGTTCAGATTCTATGGGTATGTTCTCAGCCCGTCATGTTAAGGCACCCCTACTTAGTGAATCGTTGGCAAAATTACTGCTTTTGCGGGAGGAAAGCAAAAAAAACTTTTAGATTTGCTAAAAACAATATAACTTTGTAGTTTGTTGAAATATGACAAGTCAGCTATTTATTCATTTTAATATAATTATCAAATTATGCTACTATTATTTCAAGCGACAGCAACACAGCTTGCGGATTCTACACAAATCGTCGCAGATAAATTAATGGAAGAAGCGATAGCCAATGCGGACGGATTGGATAAGCTTTCTCTGATCACCCAGCAATTGGTAGATTTCGGTATCCGTGCCGGAGAACGCATCCTGATTGCAACCCTTGTCTTCATTGTCGGACGCTTCCTCATCTCGATGCTCAACCGATTTGTCGGACGTCTGATGGACAGGAGAAAGGTGGATATAAGCATCAAGACTTTTGTGAAGAGTCTGGTAAATATTCTGCTGACCATTCTGTTGATTATCTCCGTAGTCGGTGCTCTGGGAGTCGAAACAACTTCTTTTGCAGCCCTGTTGGCTTCTGCCGGTGTGGCTGTCGGTATGGCGTTGTCCGGTAACTTGCAGAACTTTGCCGGCGGACTGATCGTATTGCTTTTCAAGCCTTATAAGGTAGGAGATTGGATTGAAAGTCAGGGAGTTTCCGGAACGGTCAAGGAAATACAGATATTTCACACCATTCTGACTACCGGAGATAATAAAGTGATTTATATACCGAACGGTGCAATGAGCAGCGGAGTGGTGACAAACTATAATACACAGACAACGCGCCGTGTAGAATGGATTGTTGGCGTGGATTATGGAGAAGATTATAATAAGGTACAGCAGATTGTCCGTGATATACTGACGGCCGACAATCGTATTCTGACTGATCCCGCCCCGTTTATTGCCCTTCATGCGCTGGATGCCAGCAGTGTGAATGTGGTAGCCCGTGTGTGGGTGAATACGGCAGATTACTGGGGAGTTTATTTTGATATAAACAAGACTATTTATGAAACCTTTAATGAAAAAGGCATCAACTTCCCGTTCCCGCAACTTACCGTGCATCAGGGAAACTGATCACTATAAGATATATACTAAAACGAGAGAGTTTCACTTCGGTGAGACTCTCTCGTTTTATATGAACAAATTGTCTGGTGTGATTGGAAAATTTCTTTTTTATTTGATGCCAAAGTCTTCTGCAAATTCATATCGGTCTTCTTTGATCCCCAGTACATGGTTGATTTTCCTTCTTTTTTCAAGGTCCTTAAAGTAGCTTTCTACTACCTGATAGAGATCAAAATTACTGGTTGATCCTGCGGCAAGATCGAGTGACTCCACCATTTTCTCTACTGCCTGGTGGATTTTCCCTGCGTCTATCAGATGCAGTTCGTTGCTGTGTATTAAATATTTCTCCATAACTGCAATGTTTTAATGTTATATTGTTATAACGTATCATAGTGATGGAAAGTTCAATCCCCGAATCTTCATTGCGTCTTGTTGTCAATCACATTTTAACAGACAAATAGGTTAGAATCTAATGTCAGATTTTGGCGAGTGCCTGTTCCAGATCGGCTATCAGGTCATTGATATGTTCCGTTCCGATGGATAGACGTACAGTGCCCGGATAAATCTCCTGTTCTGCAAGTTCCTGCGCATTAAGTTGCGAGTGTGTGGTACTTGCCGGATGGATGACTAGTGATTTCACGTCAGCTACATTGGCCAGCAACGAGAAAATCTCCAGACTGTCGATGAAGCGGTGTGCTTCTTCCTGTCCTCCTTTTACTTCAAACGTAAAGATGGAGCCTGCACCATTCGGGAAATAGCGTTGATAGAGTGCATGATCCGGATGATCGGAGAGTGACGGATGATTGACTTTCTTCACCTTCGGATGATTATTCAGGAAGTTCACCACTTTTAGCGCGTTTTCTACATGACGTTCTACACGCAAAGAAAGTGTTTCCAGCCCTTGCAGCAGGATGAAGGCATTGAACGGACTGATCGTTGCTCCCGTATCCCGTAGCAAAGTGGCACGAATGCGGGTGACGTAAGCAGCCGGACCGGCAGCGTCTACAAAGCGTACTCCGTGGTAACTCGGATCGGGCTCTGTCAACTGTGGGAATTTACCCGAAGCTACCCAGTCGAATTTACCGGAGTCAACGATTACTCCTCCCAAGGAACTGCCATGACCACCAATGAATTTGGTTGCGGAGTGCACTACAATGTCTGCTCCGTGTTCGATGGGGCGGATTAAGTAGGGAGTGCCGAATGTATTGTCTATAATTAATGGAATTTTGTGACGGTGAGCAATTTCGGATACCGCTTCTATGTCTATAATATTGGAATTCGGGTTTCCGAGTGTTTCGATAAATACGGCTTTGGTGTTCTCCTGAATCGCTTTCTCAAAGTTGGAAAGGTCGCTCGGATCAACGAAAGTGGTGGTAACGCCATAATTGGGCAAAGTATGTGCCAGTAAGTTATAGCTTCCTCCGTAAATTGTTTTGGCAGCTACGATGTGGTCGCCTGCACGAGTAATGTTTTCGAAAGCATAAGTAATAGCGGCGGCACCGGAGGCAACTGCCAGACCTGCTACGCCTCCTTCGAGGACGGCTACACGTTCTTCAAAAACTCCTTGGGTGGAGTTGGTCAGGCGGCCGTAGATATTGCCCGGATCTTGCAAACCGAAACGTGCGGCTGCATGAGCGGAATTGTGGAATACATAAGAAGTGGTCTGATAAATAGGTACTGCGCGTGCGTCTGTTGCCGGATCTGCTTGTTCCTGTCCTACATGAACCTGTAATGTCTCAAAGTGTAAATTCTTTCTTTCCATAATCGTATGCTTTTTAAGTTTGATATTCTCTCTTTATTTTCTTGCAAAGTTATGGGATGCAGATATATCGAACAATATATAGTAGAAATATAGAAAATAATGCTATTTTTGTATCGTTATACAGAATAAAGCAACTGCTTTATTCTTAAAAATCACCTGTTAGAAGAATATTTTTCTTATGGATACTTTTGAGAAATTAGATAAAGTGGATTTGCAGATACTCCGTACTTTGCAAGAGAATGCGCGGTTGACGACCAAAGAGTTGGCTGCGCGGGTCAGTCTTTCATCGACTCCTGTTTTCGAGCGCCTTAAACGTTTGGAGAGTGGGGGATATATAAAGAAGTATATCGCTGTGCTGGATGCCGAAAAGCTGAATCAGGGTTTTGTGGTCTTTTGCAGTGTCAAGCTAAGGCGGCTGAACAGGGACATTGCGGCTGAGTTTACCCGAATCATACAGGACATTCCCGAAGTGACCGAATGTTATAATATATCGGGCAGTTACGATTACTTGCTGAAGATCCATGCTCCTAATATGAAATATTATCAGGAGTTCATTCTGAATGTGTTGGGAACCATCGATAGCCTGGGTTCGCTGGAAAGTACGTTTGTGATGGCGGAAGTGAAGCACCGATATGGAATACATATTTAGTGGGAAGATTGATGTATTTCCTATTTTTGCGACTCTTTGTTTTCGGCTCAGGTTTCCGGTGGATTGCCGATAATGTCTCTGTATAAGCTGCCGTCATGGTCCTTGTATTTTGCGTATTGGTAGAGGCGGACCAGTATATCACTGTAATCAAGAATGGCTGTATTTGATTTCTGTGATAAATTGGTGCCCAAGATACCACTGCCTATGATACCGGGATTGTATAATACGGTGTCTTGTCTGATAGAGTTCATTATCAGTTCTGCACAAATATAGTCTTTAATCCTTGCCTCTTCTAGTCGGGTCGTGATGTATGAGTTCAGATGGCTTTTGTCATGTTGAGTCATAAAGCCGTACCATAATAAACACTTCATTCCTAAATGGGTAGCTTCTATTAATATATCCAGATAGGTTAGTCCCGATGTTCCTTTCTTATCTATCTCATAAGGATCGATATGAATGAAAGAATCTTTGGGGAGTGATGGCAGTAACTTCATGACCCCTTCGAGAGAATCAGTATTATATAGGTGGACGGATGTCTGTAGTTCCGCTTGCTTCGCATAGCGTTCCACATTATCCAAAGCACTCTTTTCTATATCGAAGAATAGAAATTTTTGTGCCTGTCTTCCTAATACCTCCATTGCTAAAGCCGGAGAACCTAAATAGTACCCTCTCTGCATTTCTGCATTTTCTATCTTATAGTAAATGGAGTCTTTTAGAACTTGATTGTCTTCCTCTACCGCTTTTTCTAAGAAATAGTAAATGCCATATTGCTGTTCCGAAGTCTGCTGCATCGGGTAGATGGCACAGGCAGAATTTGTTTCTACATAGACTTGTGGATGCTCGTTCCGAAGAACTTCGCAAAGTATCAGATGTTTCAGTACATCAGGCTGTTTGCCGAAATGAGTATAAGTTACCATGATACTAAAGGTTTATAGTGACAGTATAAATGCTATACAGCAAATATACGGGATAATTTTTAGATCCTTGCATCTGATTTCCAAAATTATCCTGTACATTTGTTATGTGATATGAACCTTATTTTTTTAACGCAATGAAATGGCAACGTTGTAAATAGCTTCGCTCTATATGGATGATGGACAATGGTGAAATCTGTTGTTCGAGTCTTATGTGGCTAAACAGGTCACCCGATATTTTATTATTTTATTTCAGAAACCTTATAAAGAAGCAATTACAATGAATACAAATATTTATCCGCGTACCAATGACCTTCAGACTGTCTATTTGAATGCTGTTATCAATAATCCTCATATAAAGGTTGGTGACTACACCATATACAATGATTTTGTAAATGATCCTGTTCAGTTTGAGAAGAACAATGTTTTATATCATTATCCTGTCAATGGAGACCGGCTGATCATAGGGAAATTCTGTTCGATAGCCTGTGGAGCTAAGTTTCTTTTCAACAGCGCGAATCATACGTTGAATTCTTTGTCGAATTATCCGTTTCCTATATTTTTTGAGGAGTGGCAGTTGGATAAGGGAAATATCACTTCGGCATGGGATAATAAAGGGGATATAGTGATTGGAAACGATGTATGGATTGGTTATGAGGCTGTTGTCATGGCGGGCGTACATATCGGTGACGGAGCGATTATTGCGTCGAGGGCAGTAGTCACCAAAGATGTACCTCCTTATACGATAGTAGGCGGGACCCCTGCGAAGAAAATCCGGATGCGTTTTGACGAAGATACGATTGCGCAATTGCAGGAATTGAAATGGTGGGACTGGAGTACTGATGAGATAGCTCATTATTTGCCTCATATCATGAATGGGGATATGGAGGAACTTATGAAATAAAAAGTATCATAGCGACATAGAATGGAAGCTCCAATAAAATCTATGTTTCATAGATCCTATTGGAGCTTCCTTTTTATAATCTTTCTTTTAGATACTTATTGATACATCTCCGGTCCCAATTTATCCCTCGCTTGACAATTTTGGCCGGTATACCTGCAATGATTACATTCGGCTCATTAAATTCTTTTGTTACGATGCTTCCCCAACCAACGATACTGTTGTCCGCTATCTTCACATTCTTGCCAATCTTGCTATCTTTCCCTATCCATACATGCTTGCCGATTTCTATGCACTTGGCAAAATTGATCGGTTCACCCTTTAAATCTGTTATTGTATGTGCATCAGTACACCATATATCAATTCCCCAGCTTAACTGACTGTCATCTCCAATACTAACATATGAGTCATCTTCCTGCAAATACAATGTAACCCCATTGATTACAACACGGTTTCCGATGTCTATCCGGCAATTGTTGGCTGTTCTTGAAACACCGGCACCCAGTCCCGGCAGCTGTCCGATGATTAGTTTCAATCCTGTCATACCTAATATGGTAGAATATCGTAGGATGATTGTTCCCATATTTACGATATTATTATCTCCTTTTACGATTAGCAGAAATCCGTTGCTAAGCAGCAATTCTTCCGCACTTTCTTCAGTGTCGAAATACATTGAGATACGATTGTTGTTTCCTGTGATTGTGATGTTGGCCTGATTAATAATCTTATTGAATTTGTCATTCTGAGAAGAAGTGCAATCAATTCTGTTATGTGGGAATATTAATGTAAATTCGTTGTTCTGTCCGGTAATATTTTCCATTTCATTCTAAGTTTTATAGTTTATATTCGTACCTTTTTGATACGACTTTCCACAAAGATACGAAAAGGAATAGTCAAAGATTCATTAGGTGGTTCTTTTTCTTTGTTTGTATTCTTATGGAGATTTCCATATCTTTTCTGTGCTGCTTTGATTTACTCCGTTGCCCGATATTCGTTCGTTCCTGCACCGTTATGAACTAGTTCCGAGTTTACGTAGATTTACTTTTTATGTTTAATGGATGTAAGATTAATGCTGCAATGTTTTATTCGTCTGACAGTTGTTTCTTTTTCGTCTGACAGTTGTTAGACGAAAGAATAACAGTTGTCAGACGAAAGTTCAACAGTTGTCAGACGAATAAGGTTATATAAACCGAGCATTAGATGATTGCATACAGCAAATTAATTTTAAGAGAGACTGGGATTAGTTCGTTACGATGCGTTTCAGTGAGTTGTTATTTACCGTTTGAAATATTTATTTCTCTCTGTGATTACATATTTCCGCTTTATTTCTCTATTTTATAAAAGTAAAAATATTCATTCTTTTGTTGGGCGCTTTTTATAGTCAAAACGTATTCAAATTAGAGTGTTTAATAAATTTCAATATCAAATTTAAAATCAAAGAATATGAATTATCCAAAAGCGATACTTCTTTCATTGGCGTTATTGGCTATGCATTCGCTTAACGCAGAGGTAGTCACATACCCTGCTGGGGTCGGGGTGAAAACCTTAAACGATTTTTCTGTGGAAGTGCGTCAGGGTAGCGGACCGTGGTTGCCCGTTGACGTTTATCCTGTTAAAGTTGATAGGGTTGATGAAAAAGGGCATAACGTGGAGGTTGCCTCCATTGCTTATTTCGATTTTGACGGAATGGTAGATGTGCGAGTAATCAGCAACAAAGAGAGAGTCAATAGTGCGAGAGTACGTCCTTTAAGCTATAAGATAACACCGGATTGTGTTGGAGACACAGTGACATTCTCACTTTCGCGTCCTCGCAATCTCTCAGTAGAGGTCAATGGAGATATTTTTCACAATCTTCATCTTTTTGCGAATCCGATTGATAAATTTCGTCCTTCCGATAAAGAAATCCAAAGGGCTCTCAAGAAAAAAAAAGGGTCCAATTTGATTTATTTTGGTCCCGGTGTGCATAATCTTCCTAATGATACTCTATTTGTCCCCTCAGGAACTACTGTTTATATCGATGGGGGAGCTCGTGTTTATGGCAATATATTCACGGAAGGAGCACATGATGTGAATATTTTCGGGAGAGGCGAGGTACACCCTGATGGCAGGGGAGCCGGTGTTTGGGTCAGACGTTCTAAAAATGTCAGGATAGACGGAATTGTGGTTTCGCAACTCCCCATAGGACAATGCGATTCGGTAGAGTTGACGAATGTGAAATCAATCAGCTATTATGGTTGGGGCGACGGAATGGATGTTTTCTCAAGCAGTAACGTGATATTAGATGGGGTTTTCTGTCGTAATAGTGATGACTGTGCCGCAGTTTATGCTTCTACGCAAGGATTTAAAGGGGGAAGCAATAATGTATTGGTGAAAAATGCGACACTTTGGGCTGATGTGGCTCATCCAATCAATATCGGAGGACATGGAGATCCGAACGGCATGGATACGGTGCAGAACGTCACTTTTAGGAATATCGACATTCTTGATCAGGCAGAAAAACAGATTGATTATCAGGGATGTCTGGCTATAAATCCAGGCGACAATACATTGGTGCGTAATATTACGTTCGAGAATATTCGGATTGAAGATTTTCGTAACGGACAGCTTGTGAATTTCAGAATCAGTTTCAATCCGAAGTATTGTGTCTCTACCGGCAGAGGTATTCAGAATGTGCTTGTTAAGGATGTTACTTACAATGGATCGGGTGAAAACTTGTCGATCATTGCAGGGTATGATGAGAATCACAAGATATCTGGTATCAGGTTTGTGAATCTTGTGGTCAATGGGCGAAAGATTACAGACGACATGCCTGGGAAGCCGAAATGGTATAAAACCGGAGATATGGCTGGTATCTTTGTTGGAGAACATGTAGAAAATCTCTCTTTTGAATAGAAACGAAGCAGGCAGAATGTTAGAAATGGCGCCACATGCCAAAAACTGTCATGCGGTCAGAAGGAAAGATTATACTTCAATTTTTATCACAATATAGATAAAAATTGAAGTTTTTTATCTATGTTGCAGCCGATTTTAGAAAAAGAAGTTTGGAATGAACAATAAATACGAAGAACGGCTGGGAACAGAACGTATGTTACCGCTTGTTTTCAAGATGGCACTCCCGGCAGTGGCTGCACAATTTGTCAATCTGCTTTATAGCATTGTGGACCGTATATACATCGGGCATATTCCGGGAATTGGCACCGATGCGCTGGCGGGTGTAGGGGTGACTACCTCTCTCATTATACTGATTTCTTCTTTTTCGGCAATTGTCGGCGGCGGTGGTGCTCCGTTGGCTGCCATTGCACTCGGACAGGGCGACCGTGTACGAGCCGGAAAGATATTGGGAAACGGGTTTGTTCTGCTGATATTGTTTACTTTGCTGACTTCTGTCATTGCATATACTTTTATGGAACCTATTCTCCTCTTTACAGGAGCTTCGGAAAACACCTTGGAATATGCGGTTGACTACCTTTCCATTTATCTTTTGGGAACGATATTTGTCGAAATATCCACAGGGTTGAATAGCTTTATCAATGCTCAGGGACGTCCTGCCATTGCCATGTTTTCAGTTCTGATCGGAGCCTTATTGAACATCATTCTTGATCCTATTTTTATTTTTTGGTTTGACATGGGCGTGAAAGGTGCTGCTTTGGCTACGGTACTTTCCCAAGCATGCAGTGCGGTGTGGGTGGTAAGTTTCCTCTTTTCCCGACGTGCCTCTCTACCTTTGGAGAAACGATATATGGGACTGGACCGGAAGATTATCCTTTCCATATTAGCTTTAGGAGTATCCCCCTTCATTATGGCAAGTACGGAAAGTCTGGTTGGGTTTGTCCTCAATAGCAGTCTGAAGGAATTTGGAGATATCTACATCAGCGCATTGACGATTCTGCAAAGTTCGATGCAGTTTGCCAGTGTACCGCTGACCGGATTTGCGCAAGGATTCGTTCCGATTATAAGTTATAACTTCGGGCATGGTGACAAGCAGCGTGTGAAAGATTGCTTCCGTATTGTGCTGGTAACCATGTTTTCCTTCAATTTGATATTGATGCTTTTCATGATTCTCTTCCCTTCGACGGTTGCCTCTGCTTTCACCAGTGATGAAAGACTGATAGAAACTGTACGTTGGACAATGCCCGTTTTCTTGGGTGGCATGACCATCTTCGGCTTGCAACGTGCCTGTCAGAATATGTTCGTTGCATTGGGACAGGCCCGAATCTCTATCTTCATTGCTCTGTTGCGTAAAGCTATCCTGTTGATTCCGCTGGCGTTAATTTTGCCGAACTTTATGGGAGTAACCGGAGTGTATGCAGCTGAGGCTATATCTGATGCGACTGCGGCCATCTGTTGCACGTTATTGTTCTTTTGGCAGTTCCCTAAAATTCTGGGAAGGATTAAAGGGAATACTTTGCGTGTGGAGTAATCGTTTCTTTGTAATTTATTTTTTTACTTCACAGATATGCATGGCATTACGGTTGTATTCTGACTGTTATCTCTCTCTTTATCTCATTTCCTGTGCGTAAATGTTGATTTATCCGGATATCTGTACCTGTTAATATATAGAAAAGTGTGTCTGTTTGCCAGGCGATGGTACCGGCTATCCTCTGATATAGGATTTCTCTTTTCATTCTTATTCTGTATCCGGCAAAGATACAAAAAGGATGTTTGTATCCTGGCAGGAGGTAAAAGGTGAATCTAAACCGGATATTTTTCAATTGTGTGAGTAACTGTGGAAGTCGGGCTTTTGGTAAGAAGCAGTTGTAGCCTGCGAATGGGCGTATCGTTCTCGTAGAAATTAATGAGATATTCGATTTTGTTACGAAGCATCGTTCTGCAAAGCCTCGTACAGCTTACCGGTATGCACTGGAGAAAATGCCTAAAGATATGAGAGCGGAAGCTATGAAAAAATAGCTTCCTTTTCCTTCCTTTACTCTGCTTTTCTGTTTGGTTTTCGCTTAATAAGCAGAAGCCGTTCCATATCATTGAATAGTTTTGTGTCTTTTAATTCAAACATGATCCATTTGCCGTCGTGGAAAGTGGTAGCTGCATCATAGATCATCTGTACCTCGTTTGAAAACTGTCCCCGCTGAATTTCAAATTTGGCACGTTCATCTTTTCCTAAGATAACCATAAATCCCAGAGTCTTTTCCTTCGCATATAAAGCACAGAGGGTTTTACCGCCTTTGCGGTATTTGTATTCATACGTCCACGCTTTGCCGCCACGGTTCCAAAGTAGCTCCATTTCGTAGCTCTTCTCGATGCGCTGGCAGAGTGAGTTCCATACATCATAAAGGTCTGTTC
Source organism: Bacteroides sp. AM23-12 (assembly GCF_003434395.1). Lineage (NCBI taxonomy): Bacteria > Pseudomonadati > Bacteroidota > Bacteroidia > Bacteroidales > Bacteroidaceae > Bacteroides > Bacteroides sp. AM23-12. The sequence continues at coordinate 61,932 of NZ_QTLF01000020.1, read as the reverse complement.
CTATCAGATTCTCTATATCTTCGGAGGTCGGTATTTGAAAAGGTTCTTTCATGGTATTTGCTGTTTTATCATATATGCCGCAAAGATAGGATGATCTTTTAGTAAATCGTTGTCCAATATAGGCATCCTGGGTTATAATTATTAGAAGAAGTTCCATTTTCATCTACATTTCAGTCTTTTTTTTAATTTTTATTGCACTTTTTCAAATATAGCAATGAGATTCTAGAACTAAGATGTAAAGACATATTCCATACTTCACCTCAATTATAATTTTAAAATTCAATCTATTTGTTGAGAAAAATAAAATATGCTGAAGAACGTTATTGTGTGTTTTGTAAAAGACAGTATATCAAACAGTTATAAATTCCTATTTTTGGTTTAAAACCAACAGGTCGTTCCTTTAAAACCAACGCCCCATTTCTTTAAAACCAAGAGGGCATTTCTCGGTGAGAAATGGAGGATTGGTTAGAAACTAGATATAAATTTAGGATAAATATTTAAATATTTCAAATAGGTCATTTGTTTTTGTAAGTAAGGTGATGTAGTAATTTGTTGTATTGAGGCAGGAAAAATGATAATTGCTTTAGCACAAAATAAATAGATTCCAAAGATTTTACTTACATTTGTTTCTATAAATAAAATGTAAGTGAAAAACATGAGAAAACAACTATTAGTATCACTCCTTTGCTGCCTTCTTGTTTCGGCTGCGTCATTGGCTCAAAGCTGGAAACCTTATGAACAGGCTGCGAAGGGGAAGACTTACGAAGCATCCGATTGTGTGACACTGTTGGATAGTACATCGGTATCTGTCCAGCCTACAGGACAAGGGTCGTTTGCTGTATGCAAAGTGATAAAGGTACAGACTCCGAGGGGAGCAGTGGATAATCGGGTGATTAAATACGATTATGACCCTTTGACTGCTTATGCCGAATTTAAACGTGTAACCATCCATCATGCCAATGGAAAAGTAGATGAACTTGATGTCAGGAAAACCTGTGATTATGCTGCTCCTGCGCGTGCTATTTATTGGGGCGCAAGACAAATCATGATTGAAGTGGGCGCCTTGCAGCCGGGTGATATTGTGGATTACGAAATAGCCAAGAAAGGCTTTACCTATGCGTTGCTTGCAGCCGGTAATGAAGATGAATCACGCTTTATTCCGCCTATGCGCGGACAGTTTTATGATATTGTTCCTTTTTGGAGCAGTACTCCTACTGTACGTAAAGTTTATGTAGTAAGCATTCCGATGGAGAAGGAACTTCAGTTTCAGTTCTATCAGGGTGAGTGCGCATCATCCATGCGTTATGAAGACGGTCGCAAGAAATATAGCTTTGCGATGGATGATATGATGCCTTTCGTTAAAGAGCCAAACATGGTAGACCTTTTCGATGCAGCTCCCAAACTGATGATGTCTTCCACTCCCCAGTGGAAAGACAAGTCGTTGTGGTTCAATAAAGTGAATGAAGATTATGGTAGTTTTGATCCATTGCCCGAAGCACAGAAAAAAGTGGATGAACTGATAAAAGGCAAGAAGACCGAAATGGAAAAAATAGCTGTGTTGACTCATTGGGTGGCAGATAACATTCGCTATTCCGGCATCTCGATGGGAAAAGGAGAAGGATTTACACTTCATAATACTAAAATGAATTATACTGATCGTTGCGGAGTCTGCAAAGATATAGCAGGTACACTGATTTCGTTCTTGCGCATGGCTGGTTTCGAAGCCTATCCTGCCATGACGATGGCAGGCAGTCGGGTAGAAAGTATTCCTGCCGACCATTTTAATCATTGTGTGGCAGTGGTGAAACTGAGCAATGGAACATATATGCCTCTTGATCCGACATGGGTTCCTTTCTGCCGCGAGTTATGGAGCAGTGCCGAACAGCAGCAGAACTATCTGCCGGGTGTACCCGAAGGTTCTGATTTGTGTATCACTCCGGTTTCGGCTCCCGAAAACCATTATGTACGTATCAAAGCCGACAACCGCTTGGAAGCAGATGGTACACTACGCGGTACTTTTACCCTTACAGCCGAAGGACAGAGTGACAGCAATATCCGTCGCATCTTTACCACCGGCTTTCAGAGCGAATGGAAAAGCACGATGGAACGTCAGCTGTTGGCCATCTCTCCCAAAGCCAGATTGTTGAGCGTAGACTATGGAAAAAATCCCAAAGACTATCAGGCTGCACCTATTAAAATCACTTTTCGTTATGAAATACCCGATTATGCCTTGAAAGGAGAGGGCGAGATGTTTTTCCGTCCGATGGTGATGAATAACCTTTATAATCAGGTACGTTCTTATATGTGGATCGATACTTCGGTAGAAAACCGCAAGTATGGTTTCAAAGATGCTTGTTCCCGTTTGGTCGAACTGGATGAAACGGTTCAGCTTCCGGCAGGATACAAGCTGGTGAGTGCGGTCAAGGATGAAACCATGCAAGGAGTGGGAGCCGATTTTGAAGGTTCGTTGGTACAGAAAGGAAATAAAGTGTTGCTCCACAATCGATTGGCTTTGAAGAAGCGTGTTTATGAGGCTTCTGATTGGGAAAGTTTCCGCAATGCTGTGAATGCCCACAAGGCGTATGGTGAATATTTGGTGATTAAAAAGTAGAGCAGAATGAAAAATACATATTATTATATAGTTACGCTGGCGATGTTGATTCTGGCATTTCCGGTGAAAGCGGCATCCGAAGCTGAATTTGGGAAATTGAGCAAGGCTTATACGTTACACGCTGACGGCAGTCAGGAAATGCGTGTGCAAAAAGAGCTGACTTTGTTTACTCATGCAGCGATGAACCGTGTGTATGGAGAGAGTTTTATCATTTACAATCCGGAGTTTCAGACACTGAAGATACACGATTCTTATACTCGTCAGAAAGACGGTACTATTGTGAAGACTCCCGAAAATGCCTTCGTTGAGGTGCTTCCTACCGTAGCGGCAGATGCTCCGGCTTATAATGGTCTGAAAGAGATGGTAGTCGTTCATACGGGACTGGAATTGGGAGCTACCATTTATCTGGACTACTCCGTCGTTACCCGTCCGGGATATTTGCCCGAACTGGATGTGTGCGAGCAGGTGGAAGAGCTTTCCCCAATCAGGGAATATGTGTTTTCGCTGTCAGTGCCCGAAAGCAAACCTCTGCATTATGAATGGTTGAATGGAAAAGCTGCTCCGGTGGTGAAAACTGCGGATGGCATGAAAACAGTGACCTGGACACTGAAAAATGTGCAACCGCGTTCTTATTCACTTGAAGTTTCTTTGCCGGCAGGTAATGTACAGGCTGTTGTGGCGTCCACTTATGCTTCAAAGGCTGATGCACTGAAAGTGATAAAACAACAACTGGAAAGTAATGGAAAGGATGTTTCCGAATTAGCACAGAAGCTGACTGCCAGTGCACAAACCACAGAACAAAAGAAGGAGTTACTCACTGCTTATGTAGAAGGATTAGGAAATTGCCGTCTGACCTTGTCGCAAACCGGATACCGTTTGCGTCCGGTCTCCGAAGTGATCCGTTCGGCATACGGAACTGAAGCGGAGAAGGCTGCTTTGCTGGTTGCCTTGCAACAGGCGGTAGGCATCCGTGCGGAGATAAAAGCGGCTTTTCCTAAAACAGAAGATAAAGATGCGGCCGGACTTGCCGCTGTCAGCGGATTGTTTGTGACCAATAAGGGGATTGCTGATATACAGAATTTTGTTTCTGTAGTTGATCTGAATGCTCAGCCGATAATTTTAGAGCAGGTTTCTCATGTTGTTTCACGAACTGATACCTTGCGGGTGAGCGATAAAACCGGAAAGGCATTGGCTGATGGTTATCGGAAATTCGACTTACCGCAGGCTCGCGGTGGATGGGCAAGTTATGATGGACGTGTGACAGCTCTGAATACAACTCGTCCTGTTAACCTGCTTTTGCGGTATTTGCCTGATGAGGCTTATACCTATATCATAAAGATTGATGAAGGAATGAAACCAGTGGTTGTGCCGACTAACAAAAAGATTGAAAATGCTGTCGGCATCATGGAAGTTACAGTGAAAAAGGCGGAGGATAAGATAGAGATAATCCGTACCTTGAAACTGAAAAAACAATTGATAACTCCGGCTGAATATCCGGCTTATTATCGCTTGATGGCGGAATGGATGGATACCAATGGCAATAGCCTGTTGTTTCAGACTGCGAAGTAAATCTGACAAGCATATTGTTCATTTTGAAATAGTGGTAACATACAATATGTTGACTTTTATGGCTAATTATGTCGGAAAGGCCGGAGATTTAAGATACAATGATCCAATCTGCTGAAAGGACAGAGATAAGAAAATATAAATCTTCTTATCTCTGTCCTTTACTATATCATATAGCAAACAGGCTGCTAAATCAGTTCGTGAATTTCTTGAATATGGAGATTCAGATGATCTAAATATCCTTCTATCATTTCTTTTAAAGTGATTTTTGTCCCTTCGAAGTCACACCAGTAACTATCAAGCTTTGTTTGATCTACCGACTTTATTACCTGAATGATATGTAGATTAAAGAATTTCCATAACTGAATCAGATTATTCCAGTCCGTATGCTGATAATCCTGCAAGGCTATCCACAGATCATTATCCTGCCGATAATCAGGAAAGAAAAGCTGGTCCTTACTGTATTGCAACCTGATCATCCGTTGATGATTGTTTGAGGCGGAATCAATCAAATGTCCGAGAATTTGTTTGATAGTACGATTCTGCCTGTTACGTTTTTGTGTGATTGTCTCTTCCGGCAGGCTGGTTAATACTTTTTCTTCTGTCTCTATAACATTATAAATCCCTTCTGTTATTGGGGAAAAATCAAACTTTGGCATAATTCCTCTCTTTCTGTTTTAAAGTTTCTTTTGCACAACTGAGCAATAATGCAAATATAGACAAATGAATGAAATATATGTGGAATTACATTTTATAAAAGCAAACTTGTTTGTTATTCTGATTGTTAGGATAACATCTTTTCCATATAACCTTTATATTTGCATGATATTAGAACTAACAATTATATAAAAAAGATATGAGAACAGTATTGGCAGCATTAGGAGTTTTGTGTTTCATGGGAAGTTGTTCGTCAGGTATGACAAGTTCAAAAGGCATTGTTTGTGATGCGACCATGAATACAGTGGCGATTGTTACAGACAAGAATGATACTCTTTCATTCAGTACGATGAATGCGAATAAAGAAGAAGTCGATGGCTTGCTTCTGAATGATACTCTGGAAGTATTCTATGCCGGTAAATATACACCGGGGATGCAAGCTTCAAAATTAGTCCAGTATCCGCAATCTCCCAAACTTGGAGGTGATCGGGATGAACACGGTTGTATCGGCTCTGCCGGATATGTGTGGTGTGAAGTGCAGCAAGACTGCATCCGGTTGTTTGAAAAAGGTATCCGGACGGAAGCTGTTGATGGAAGCACTGCTTCTGCTTTCATTGTGTTCAGCCCCGATTCCACACGACTGGAACTTTTCTTCTCTGATGATCAACCGAATGAGATTTTGGAGAGACGTGGCTTACCTTCAGGAGGCTATGCATGGAATGTGGAAGATGATGATACGAAAAATGTACGTTTCGTAGATGGTGTATGGACAATCAGCCAGAGAAATAAGCTGATTTATAGCCAGAAAGCCGGAAACTGACCGCAAACGACCGATTGCCCGGCAGGTGGTTTATGTTGTAATACTTCTGGTAGTCAATTTGGAATAGACATTTTCAGCGTACTGTCTGCCTATGGGAATCGTTGCAGAACATCCTTTCAATGTTATTTCCCGTTTCGAGAATCGTTCTATTTTATTGATAGATACAATGTAAGAGCGATGTGTACGCAAAAAACGATCTTTAGGAAGCATTTTCTGTATAGCTTTCAAACTGGTACGGGATAGTATATAGTTACCGCTTGTACGGAATATTTTTGTATAATTCTCCATCGCTTCGATATAAAGGATATCGGATGTGGTAACGGATATGTTATTGTATTCTTGCTTTATAATGATATTTTCCGGTACTTTGTTGCGCTTCGCTTCTATAAAGCGAAGTGCTTTTTCTACTGCTTTCTCAAATCGTTCATAGGCAAAAGGTTTATGCAGAAAATCTACTGCATCAAGTTCAAAACCATTCAGAGCATATTGTGCATGAGCTGTTGTGAAAATCAAGCAACTTTCGGGAGGCAGCGCATGAGCGATGTCCAGCCCGCTGGTGCTATTCATTTCAATATCCAGAAAAACCAGATCCGGTTTGCACCGGCCAATCTCTTGCAGTCCGATAAGCGGTTCGCTGAAAGCTGTCAGTTCCAGTCCACCTTTTCGTTCGCAGAACTGTCTGATAATGAGCAATGCGATGGGTTCGTCGTCAATAGCGATACAACTAATCTTTTTCATCATAACTGAATACTGAGCCGGATTTTAAACTGGCGGTTTTCTTCTTTCATAATCAGGGTAAAACGGTTGGGATAGAGTAATTCCAAGCGTTTGCGACAGTTTTCTATGCCGATGGCATGAGGGTTAGCATGATTTTCTTTCATAACCGTATTTTCGGTTTCAAAGAGAAGTTCTCCCTTTTTCACTGTGATACGGATAAGAATCAGGCAGTCTACATCCGATGAAACCCCGTATTTGAAAGTATTCTCAACGAAAGTAATGAGAATCATCGGAGGAATCTTCGCGTGTTCGTCATCTATTTGGGTTTCAAATACCACTTGTGTATGCTTGTTTAATCGCAGTGACTGCAAATCGACGTATTGACGGATATATTCTACTTCATTATTTATGGAAATTGTTTCCATAGTGGTCTGAGCATACATATATTTCAGAATATTGGAAAACTTGATGAAAGCGGATTCCGTTTTATTTGATTTGGTTAGTACCAGCCCGTAAAGAGCATTCAGTGTGTTAAAGAGAAAATGCGGGTTGATCTGTGCCTTGTAGAGTGCAAGTTCTGCCCTGTTTTTCTCCGCTTCAATTTCCTGTCTGGATAGTATCTGACGAAAAAGTTCGAAAATCAGTTCGATAGAAAGGCTGAAGCCTGTAACTACAAGAAAGAAAAACCATACGGTTTGCGACCGCAGGTGTTGCCGGGCTTTATGGATTAAAGGGTCTAGCTTATTTGGTTCCGGTGGGTAAGGGAATTGGGTAAGTAGCAGGGTGATAATGACAAGTATTCCCATTAGTAGAAGGATATGTCCGAATTTCCGTTGCATGAAGAGCCTTGGCAGTCTGGCTTTGCGGTAAACGAAGTATAGGCCGTAAAGATAGACAATGAGTGTCAGCATAAAAACAGTGTGATGTACAATCCATCTGTCCACCGGTACCAGCATGATGATAGGCGGCATTATGACCAGGCAGAACAGCAGGTCAATATAAATAGGGATATTGGTTCGTTTCATATTCTCCTTACTATGGATTTAACTCCCGGAAGTATATTTTGTCACTTCTTTGCAAAGATAGAAGATTGTTTTGAAAACCCAATCATTCTTCTTTTGTCGTTCGTCATCACATTTTTGCTGTTCGTCACTACATCTTTATTTTATTGTTTGATAATTCCTAGATTTGGTCAATCGCATTGATTACTGAATGAACTGCTTATGAATCATTAACAATCATTTTAAATAAAGTCACAATGAAACAACTAATCATTTTTGTCGTGCTTTGCTTGCCGCTGCTATACTCCTGCGGAGTTCCGCAACAGCAGGAAACAGACACTACGTACAAGACGCTTACCATCAAATCCGGCGATCAGATCCTGAAAACCGGTTATACAGCTACTCTTCGAGGACGGCAGAATGTTGAAATCCGTCCGCAGGTAAGTGGAATTATCACCGAAATATGTATTAATGAAGGTGATGCTGTCCATAAGGGACAGACACTTTTCATTATTGACCAGATCCCCTATAAAGCTGCATTACAAACTGCGATTGCCAATGTTAAGAGTGCAGAGGCTAAACTTGCTACGGCTAAGTTGACCGCAGATAGTAAAGCCGAACTTTACAAAGAACAGGTAGTATCTGAGTTTGACCTGCAAACAGCCCGGAACGAACAGATTGCTGCTGAAGCTGCATTGGCACAGGCGAAAGCACAGGAGGTCAATGCACGCAATGATCTCTCTTATACTGAAGTGAAAAGTCCGGTGGACGGGGTAGCCAGTATGATTCCTTATCGTGTAGGGGCGTTGGTGAACAGTAGTATCACCGAACCGTTGGTTACTGTTTCGGATGATAGCGAGGTATATGCTTATTTTTCGATGACAGAAAACCAGATTCTTGATTTTGTACAGCAGTATGGTTCACTGAAAAAGGCGATAGAACATCTGGATAAGGTAGAATTGACAATGAGTAACGGAAAGACTTATTCCTCTTTAGGAAAAGTGGATGCTATCAGTGGTACGATAGATGAGGGGACAGGAGCGATCAGCCTGCGTGCCGTTTTCTCTAATCCTGATCAGTTTTTGCGTAATGGTGGAAGTGGTACGGTAGTTGTCCCGACGGTAAAGAAGCAGTGCATCATCATTCCCCAGGCAGCTACTTATGAATTACAGAATCGTATATTTGTTTACAAGGTGGTCGACAGTAAAGCACAGTCTGCTCCTGTAGAGGTCTTCCGGTTGAATAACGGCACGGAGTATGTTGTTGAGGACGGACTTGCACCAGGCGACGTAATCATAGCCGAGGGTGCCGGACTAGTACGTGAGGGAACAGTAATCAAGAGTGAGCCGACTAAAGAATAACATGACGATATGAAAATCAGAACATTTATAGACCGACCTATTCTGGCAGGAGTTATTTCGGTTGTTTTCTTAATTATCGGATTGATAGGACTTTCACAGTTACCTGTTGAGCAATTCCCGGAAATCGCGCCTCCTACCGTCAGTGTTTCGGCCAACTATACCGGGGCCAATGCGGAGACAGTGCAGAAAAGTGTAGTCGTACCGTTGGAGGAAGCACTCAATGGAGTGGAGAATATGATGTACATGACTTCCACAGCTTCCAATACAGGGGCGGCAAAAATTACAGTTTATTTCCGGCAAGGAACCGACCCCGATATGGCAACAGTCAATGTGCAGAATCGTATTGCTACAGCCCAGGGCTTATTGCCGGCCGAAGTGACCCGAAGCGGTATCACTGTCCGCAAACGTCAGACGAGTAACATTAAGGCATTGGCACTATATAGTCCCGACAGTTCTTTTGACGAAAGTTTTCTGAATAATTACCTGAAGATTAACATAGAGCCCCGTCTTTCACGTATTGCCGGTGTGGGTGAAGTGAATGTGATGGGGGCTGACTACTCGCTGCGTATCTGGCTCGATCCCGGAAAAATGGCCAAATATGGTTTGGTGCCATCTGATGTGACTAAGATTTTGGATGAACAGAATCTGGAAGCTCCTACAGGGACACTCGGAGCAGAGTCAAAGAATACTTTTCAGTATGTACTGAAATATCGTGGTCGTTATGAAGAAGAGAAAGATTACGGGAATCTGGTCATCCGTTCTTTGGGAGGAGGAGAAGTACTCCGTCTGAAAGATGTGGCCCGTATTGAATTGGGTTCCAGTTCTTATACATATATCGGAGAAGTGAACGGGCATCCCGGTTCCAACTGTATGATTGCACAGACTTCCGGCTCGAATGCCAACGAGATCATTGAAGAAATAGACAAGGTAACGGCAGATATATCAAAGAGCTTGCCTGAAGGAATGGAACTGGTGGATCTGATGAGTTCGAAAGAATTCCTGGATGCATCTATTAAGAATGTTGTCAAAACATTGATTGAAGCTATATTGCTGGTAGTACTTGTGGTATATGTATTTTTGCAGAGTCTGCGGTCTACCTTTATCCCGGCTATTTCTATTATTATTTCTCTGGTCGGAACATTTGCTTTTCTTTATGTCGCGGGTTTCAGTCTCAATATGCTGACTCTGTTTGCATTGGTACTGGTCATCGGGACAGTGGTAGATGATGCCATAGTCGTGGTCGAAGCGGTGCAGGCCAAGTTTGATGAAGGATACAAATCGGCTTATCAGGCAACTATTGATGCAATGGGTGGCATTACTTCGGCACTGGTTACAACTACCTTTGTTTTTATGGCAGTATTTATTCCTGTATGCTTTATGGGAGGAACTACCGGAACTTTCTATACTCAGTTCGGATTGACCATGGCAGTTGCCGTTGCAATTTCGCTGGTCAATGCCCTGACCCTGAGCCCTGCTCTCTGCGCATTGATTATGACTCCCCATATGGAGGCTGTTAAAGGAGAAAAACTCAGTTTTTCTTCCCGCTTCCACATGGCGTTTGATAGTGCGTTCCATCGACTGGTACTGAAATATAAGAGTGGTGTGTTTTTTATGTTGAAACGTAAATGGCTGGCTGGCGCATTATTATTGGTGGCCTGTGCCGGACTATTCATTCTTATGAAAACCACAAAGACCGGACTTGTACCTCAGGAGGATATGGGGACTATCTTTATAGATGTGCGGACATCACCCGGAAATAGTCTGGAAGAAACCAGAATCGTCATGGACGACATAGATAAGCGGATCAATGATATCCCGCAAATCAGAATGTTTTCGAAAGTGACGGGCAATGGTATGATTAGTGGCCAGGGGGCTTCTAACGGTATGTTTATCATCCGATTGAAACCGTGGGATGAACGCAAGGAAAGAGAAGAGGGGATCAATGCGGTTATTAATGAGATATACCGTCGTACAGACGATATTTCTTCTGCGCAAGTGATGGCTTTTGCATCACCGATGATCCCCGGATATGGTGTGAGCAGTGGTTTCGAAATTTATGTGCAGGACCAGAAAGGCGGTTCGGTGGAAGATTTGCTGAAATATACCCGTCAGATGATTGAGGCGCTGAATGCGCGACCGGAAATCGGACGTGCTTCCACTTCGTTTGACACTAAATACCCGCAATATCTGGTGGAAGTGGATGCGGCTCTTTGTAAACGGAATGGGGTGTCTCCCTCGGATGTGTTGAGCACCTTGTCGGGTTATATCGGCGGTAATTATGCATCGAATATGAATCGTTTCTCCAAACTTTATCGTGTGATGGTGCAGGCTTCGCCGGAATTTCGTCTGGATACGGAAGCGCTGAATAATATGTTTGTCCGCAACTCCGACGGAAAAATGTCACCTGTCAGCCAGTATCTGACACTGACACGGGTATATGGCGCCGAATCATTGACACGTTTCAATCTTTTCTCTGCTATATCCGTCAATGGTGCTCCGGCGGAAGGTTATAGTTCAGGACAGGCTATTGAGGTGGTACGCGAAGTGGCAGAACAGACATTGCCTGCAGGTTATGGTTTTGAATTCGGAGGTATGTCGCGCGAAGAATCTTCTACGGGAAATACCACTACGCTGGTTTTTATTATCTGCGTAGTGTTTATCTACCTCATTCTGTGTGCACTTTATGAAAGTCTGTTTATCCCGATTGCGGTGATTCTTTCCGTACCATTCGGTCTGGCAGGTAGTTTCCTTTTTGCTAAGATGTTCGGTCTGGAGAACAATATTTATTTGCAGACAGGTCTGATCATGTTGATTGGTCTGTTATCGAAGACAGCTATCTTGCTCACGGAATACGCTTCCGAACGCCGACGACAGGGAATGAGCATAATGCAGGCAGCTATATCGGCTGCACAGGTTCGCCTGCGTCCTATCCTGATGACATCGCTTACGATGATATTCGGTATGCTACCGATGATGTTCGCATCGGGGGTAGGAGCTAACGGAAATATATCTATCGGAGTAGGAACTGTGGGTGGAATGCTGATTGGTACGGTCGCCCTGTTATTTATTGTACCTATGCTGTTTATTGTTTTCCAGTACTTGCAGGAAAAGCTGATGCCGGCACGTAAGCTGCCAAAACTGGAAGAGGAAAATCTTTAATTAATGAAACGTATGAAAAAGATAATAATATGTTTATTCCTGTCCGTTGGATTGAGTGGATGTCATATATACCGGGCTTATGAACGTCCGGATGAAGTGGTTGCCGATAGTCTTTATCGTCAGTCTGTTGCTGCCGAGGACACCGTTTCGCTTGCTTCCCTTTCATGGAAGGAGTTGTTTACCGACCCGCAGTTGCAGCAGCTTATTGACATTGGTATCCGGAATAATACCGACTTGAATATCGCCCGCTTGAGAGTGGAAGAAGCAGAAGCATTACTACTTTCTTCTAAGTTGGCTTATCTGCCCTCTGTCTCCCTTACTCCACAAGGGACAATGAGCAGTGCGGGTGGTACAAAAACTTCCAAAACCTATAATTTGGCAGCTTCGGCTGACTGGGAACTGGATATTTTTGGAAAACTGACCAATGCAAAACGGGGTGCTAAAGCTGTTCTTGAACAGAGTGAAGCCTATCGGCAGGCTGTACAGACACAGTTGGTAGCTACTATTGCCAATAGTTACTATACATTACTGATGCTCGATAAACAGTTGGATATTACCCATCGCACTGCCGAAACATGGGACGAAAACTTGCGTGCAATGAAGGCCCTGAAAAAAGCCGGACAAACGACTGAGATGGCTGTCGCCCAAACGGAAGCAACCAAACTCTCGACAGATGCTTCCGTACTTTCTATTGAACAGCAGATCAGTGAGCTGGAAAACTCTCTTTCCGCATTGCTCGGTATGACATCACAAACAGTCAAACGTTCCACTCTCGATAGCCAGGAGTTTCCCGAATCTCTTTCAACCGGAGTACCGTTGCAGTTGCTGCAACGCCGTCCTGATATTCGTCAGAAGGAAGCAGAACTGGCTGCCGCGTTTTATGCAACCAATCAGGCGCGTTCCGCTTTCTATCCATCCATTACGTTGAGTGGCTCTGCAGGATGGACGAACTCTGCAGGTGGTGTTATTGTTAATCCCGGTCAGTGGTTGCTTTCAGCTGTAGGTTCGCTGGTTCAACCGCTTTTCAATCGTGGACAGAATATCGCTAATTTGAAAATAACGAAAGCCCGACAGGAAGAAGCTCTGCTTACCTTCCGCCAGAGTCTGCTTGATGCCGGAGCGGAGGTGAATGATGCTTTGGTGCAGTGGCAGACGGCGCGGGGGCGTCTTAGACTTTCCAAGCAACAAGTTGCCTCCCTTCAGTCTGCTGTCCGTAGTTCCGAACTGTTGATGCGGCATAGCTCGCAAAACTATCTCGAAGTGCTTACTGCGCGGCAGACTCTTTTGCAGGCAGAATTGTCTGTTGCTTCCAATCGTTTTGACGAGATACAAGGAGTCATTAACCTTTACCATGCATTGGGAGGAGGTGCTTCTTTATAGGTCTAATGCTAAAAAATGTGATAATTTAGTAGACGTGGAGCAAAAAAAGAGGAAGAATGTAATTTTTAATACCCAAAAATACTATATTTGTATAGCCGTTGAAAGGTGCGTTCATTGAGACTAAATATCGAAAAGCGTTCAGCTTTTTTACGTAGTAACGAAACTACCAATTTCTTTTACCCTTTGGGTGAATATTACAACACGTAAAAATGACTGAACGCCTACGCTTGTTATACATATACTTTGCGTGGGCGTTCTTCTCATTTGTGTTGTAGGGATTGGTAGTTCCTGTTGCTACATTTGGGAAGAAAAGGCTCACGTTTTTTTATATCTATTCTTGACATAACATTCAAAACATATGAAAAGATCTTCATTTTGGGTTTTATCGTAAAAGTGCGTTGCTTTTTTAACGAGTTAGTTTTCCTTTTTATTAATTAAAAAAAAGACTACTATGGATAAGAAAATCGTAGGTGCCAACGCAGGCAAAGTATGGCACGCCCTTAATGAGGCTGATGGAATTTCGATTCCCGAACTTGCCCGGAAAGTAAACCTGAGTGTGGAAAGTACGGCTCTGGCAGTCGGTTGGCTGGCTCGTGAAAATAAGGTAGTGATTGAACGAAAGAATGGATTAATTGAAATTTATAATGAAGGTCATTTTGACTTTTCTTTCGGATAAGTATAATGAATATAATGCTGGTTAGGTTATATAATGAAAGAAGCTCTCGATAAAAAACTGAATTCAGTGATATTGAAAGCTTCTTTTTATTATATACCTTGTGTAAAAATGTCTTGTTGAAGAGTAACTGTAATGGAGTGTTCACCCTTCCCTGTTATGATAATTACCTTATTTCTTTGTCAGAAACTTCTTGCTCAACCACTTTCTTACAGGCTCGTCATACAGTTTCAGGCAAAGGTAAGCCAACACAATGCTTCCGAAGAAGACACATAAGGCTACCGGCCATGACTGGGAGAAAGTGATATGTGGCTCTTTGCTCCATAGCCAGGCATAGAACAGATACATGAAAGGATAATGTATGATATATACCGGATAAGATATATCTCCCAGGAATTTACAGATCTTGGCTGTACCTTTGTCCGTCGTTTTTCCCGAAGCACCCAGATAGACAAGTAGCGGGAAAATAAGAATGGTGCATATAGCATCGTAAATACCGTTCATCCACTGCGAAGTATGACCGCCAACGTACGGCATGGAAAGTAAAACGAGAGTTGCTACGCTGCATATCCAGAAAGCACCTTTGATATGGACAGGTTTAAAGATGCGTGACATCAATAATCCGATAGAGAATGCGAACAGCATACGTAGAAAACCTCCGATCAGGTTATAGTCGATCATCGACCAGCCTACTCCTAAATGATAGTTGCCGGAAAGATTGAATATCGAGAAGGAAGCCAATCCGATTCCTGCTATCACAACGAGTATCGTAAGTGCTTTGGTAGACAGTCGGCGAATAAATAGGGCATACAAAATATTACCGATATACTCGAAGAACAAAGACCAGCTGGGACCATTCAAAGGGTACATCTCGCCGTTTCCACGGACCTCGGGACCCGTGCCCGGAACAGCCGGAATCAGGAAAAGATTGAGAAGCATAGCCACCATTACCATTGATATGGAAACACGGGTACCGTCCCATTGCTCGCAGCCTTGTATGCAAAATGTGATAGCCCCCAAAACGGCTCCCATAACAACCATCGGATGCAGACGGATTAACCTGCGTTTGAAAAACTCTTTTTGGATCATCGTTGTTTTCCAGCGGTCATCATAAGCATAGCCGATAACGAATCCCGACAGAATAAAGAAGAAATCGACAGCCAGATACCCATGATTGAATTTTTGGTCTATGGGACTTGTAGCAAAACCTTCGAATACATGATACCATATCACTAAAAGAGCCGCAACCCCTCGCAGTCCGTCAAGGAGTACGTAATGGGGTTTAGAGTCTGCAAATGCAGAGGAAGAGATTTTTTGCATGTTTTAAGTTATTGTTCAAATTAGTATTAGTCATTGAAGAAGCCGCAAAAATACGGAATTTATAAGTTTAAAAATTTGTCCTGCATCAAAATCTTGCCGTGTATGGGAATTATTTGTATGCTCTGAGGCGGCTGAGTGTTGATAGTGTGATGCCCAGATAAGAGGCGATATATCCCAATTGTATCCGCTGGCACATTTGAGGAAACTGAAGTTTGAATGCTTCATATCTTTCTTTTGCAGACAGGGTGAGGCGGTCTTTGTGCGAACGGTGCAGGCGTCTGTATTCGTTTTGATGAATCACTCTTCCCCAGTTTGCCAGTTCGATATTGGTCTGAAACAGCCGGAGCAGATCGGTTAGTGATATTCTGTATGCGACGACGTCCTCAAGCGTTTCCACAAACTCTTCACTCATCTTATTATAATACAATTCATCCATGCTGAAGACAATCGCTCCTTCGCACGCAAAGGAAGTCGTTATTTCCTCTCCGTTTACCAGCCAGAAAGAGCGGGTCATTCCTTCTTCAATAAAATAAGCCGATTTGCAAAATTTGTCAGCCTCTATCAGTTGATGTCTCTTTGGAAAATGACATAATACTGTATTTTCTTTTAGTATTTGTATCGTTTCATCCGAAATGGGATACAAAGAGTTCATCTTATCTATAATGTTTCTCATAAAGTAGCCTTAATAATTTTCTGTCAAGTGCAAAAATAGGAAAAACAATTCTGCCTACAATAGATGCTGGTGAAAAAGGGGGTGTTTTATCGGTTCGCTCACTAAGGAGGAGAGAAACCGGAGAGTGGGAACTGCTGCTGAAAGACAAAGAAGGTACATTTCATTCTTTGGTGAAATGTACCTTCTTTGATATCGGGAAGAGGCTAAACACATGAGTATAGCCAGCTTATTCCGGAAACGGTATACATCAATTGACGTTGCTTACCTTGGATTCTGCTGTATATTCGGATTGGCATCTATCTCGCTTTGTGGAATAGGCAGAGCTATTCTCAGGTCGGTAGCTTCTATCTTTTGTGCGTTAGACGCTTTCAAAGTCTCAAGATGCCAGCTGCCCTTGCGTTCAATAGCCAGACCATTGCGTAAGTAGTCATAGAAGACTTCCCCTTCTCCAACCAGTTCCTTGCGGCGCTCTTTAAGAATCCTGTCCAGAGTAAAAGTCTCCGTTGATACTTGCTGACTGGTATCCGTGGTACGGCGGCTGATGATGTCATTCAGATAACCTTGTGCTTCTTCAAGATCCGTTCCTTTTTTCAGTCCTGCTTCAGCCGCGTTCAGATAGACTTCGGAAAGGCGGATGATGCAAATGTTATTAGTTTTGGGATCATCTCCGGTCTTGCCGGGGAACTTGGCAAGATAGACTTTCTCGTGCATGGCGGCAGCCGGAAGTCCGGTGTTGTTTTCGATGACAGATTCCTTTGTCAGGCAGTGGCGTACATCCTTGGGGTCTTCATTCAGCAGGTTCAGGAAATCTTCCGACAAGATCAGATTATTCCAGTCGACCGTTGCTTCGTTGGCATAAACCATCGGAGCACCCTCACCGCCCGTACCTCCTGAAGGTTCGGATAAAGTGATGTAAAGTTCGAATAATGATTCTGACTGGAAATCCTGCCCCCATACATTGGGATATTCCTCATAGCTGTAAAGCTGATAACGTCCGCCGTTGTTTTTGATGACGTCCGTAGCGGCATCATAAGCCTTCTGATATTCACCCATATTCAGATAGACTCTTGACAGTAATGCCTGAGCTGCCCAGTAGTTTATATAGCCATTGGATGTCTCTTGTCTCAATCCGGACAGTGCATTGCTCATGTCGCTGACTACCTGTTCGTAGCATTGTGCTACAGTGCTGCGTGACGGTTTATGTGTGGGATCGGAAGGGGAGGTCTCGATGGGTACTCCCAATGAAGCCCCCTTGTCATTCGTATAAGGCATTCCGAACAACCGGGTCAGGTTGAAGAGGGAAAGTCCCCGCATCACCAGTGCTTCGGACTTGATGCGGTTCAATTCTTTAGTATCACTGCTTTGAATACTGCCCGACTCTATTTTCTGTATCAGATTATTTGTCTGTCGTATTACTTTATAAACAGTATTCCACGGCAGTACAATATTCAGATTATCGGAAGCGAGCACATTGTATTCGTAATAGGGAGATACACGTTTTCCGTCTCCTTTGGTGATACGTGCCTGTACATCGGTGGCACGGCAATCGCCGTAATACCAATAGTTGTCTCCGTAGTAGCTATGGCCGGATGCCAGACGATAAATTCCGTTCAGAGCGATCTGGGCATCGTCCAGTGTTACGATGGCCTGTCCGGTTTCTACCGAGCTGGTGGTGTTAAGGTCTAGCCAGTCTGCCGAGCAGGAGCTGTTCAGTAGAGCCATTGCTGTAAGTATGTATATATGAATTCGTTTCATTATGTTGTTTATTTAGTTAGAATGATAGGGATGTTAGAATGATAATTGAGCTCCGAAACTGAAAGTACGCATGGCGGGAGCCTCACAAAAGACTTCACCGTTAACGGGTGTTTCGGGGTCATACTGTTTCCATTTGGCCCAGGTCAGCAGATTATTTCCCGAGAAATATACCCGTACTTTGTCAATCATCAGCTTTTGAGTCCACTGGTTGGGCAGTGTGAAGCCGAGGGTAAAGTTTTTCAGGCGTAAATGATCGGTACTGTGGATATAGCGGGACGAGTTGGTGGAAGTAGCCGGTTCACCATATACGAAACGTGGGGTATCCGTCTGATCTCCGGGCTTTTGCCAACGGTTCATCATGTATGCGGGCAAGTTGTATCGTGAACTGTAGATGGAACTGCTGCCGTTTTCAATATAAGTTCCCAGTTTGTCGAATGAGTAACCGCCCAGTGAATAAGTTAGTGTAAAGGTCAGGTCTATCCATTTGTAATTCAGGATATTGGTGAATCCTCCTGATACTTTGGGAGTAGCGGTTTTGTACGGAATAGATTCTGCTTTGGCAGCGTCGGTGGTGAGTTCCCGATTGTAGCTTCCGTCTTCATTTTTTGTATTCAGATAATATTGGGCAGAACCGGTCAGCGGGTCTACTCCGGCAAACTCTTTTACATAAAACGTATGATAGGGGAGTCCCACTTTATGGATGAACCATGTTCCCTCAATCGTCTGGTCTAATAGTCCGTTGAGTGAAACGATCTTATTCCGGTTATGGCTCAGGTTGAAAACACTGGTCCAGTTAAAGTCGTTGGAAACAACATTCAGCGTACGCAATTCAAACTCTACTCCCTTGTTGTTCAGGCGTCCGATGTTGCTTAAATAACTGGTAAATCCGGTAGTGGCGCTGATGGGGAGACTGTAAAGCAAGTCTTTGGTATCCCGGTTGTAATATTCCAGACTCGCAAAAATACGATTGATAAATGAAAGATCGATGCCCAGATTCAGGCTGTAATTCTTTTCCCATGTCAACAGATCATTGGGTTGTGCCGATTCATACGATCCGGCTGCCTCCATGTAGTTTTCTCCATAACTGTACAATCCTTTGTAGCCGTAGTATGAACCGGGCTGATTTCCGTTTACACCATACGAGGCACGTATTTTGACATCACTCAGAACTGGCTTTACGGCTTTCATGAAATTCTCGTTGCCTAAATGCCACATACCTGACACAGACCAGAAATTTCCCCAGCGGTTGTTGGGTGAAAGGCGTGAACTTCCGTCGCGACGGTAACTTCCGGCGATGTAGTAACGGTCGTCATAGTCATAATTCAGTCGTGATAGATAAGAAATCATCCGATAGGCTTGGGTGGCAGACTTAAAACTGTTCAATACGGCGGCATTATCCGGTTCTGTCAGTTTATCACTGGGGAGTTTGGACTTTTCACCCGAAGCGTGGTCTGTCTGGTAGCTTTCTATTTCATAAGCCGCCAATACATCGAGATGATGTTTGCGGGCGAAAGTACGCACATAGTTCAGTGAGGTCGATGAGATCAGTTTGCCGTATTCAATGAAGCCTTTGGCTGTCTGGGCGTCGCTTCCGCTTTTAGGACCTGCCGAGCTCAGAGGGTTATAGTAGCGTGAATCCTTCTGGATAGTATAATCATAGCTTAATGTCTCTTTTAGTTTGAGACCTTTGATCGGCTCTATCGCTGCGTAACCGGTTGAAAACATACGTGTCATGCGCACACGGTTGTAATCGGTGAGTATGTCGCGCAACGGGTTCAAGCTGGTGCCGTCATAAGCTCCTACGTAGTTTCCTTCTTCATCACGCACCACCATGGAAGGGGTCATGGTCATGGCTACGCACAAGAAAGGGTTGATGGATGATCCGCGTTCCTCATTCATTTCCTGATTCATTTGCGAGAACATCATATTTGCTCCTACTTCCCCGTATTTGCCGACTTTCTGCGTCATGTTCAAGCGCGCAGAGTAACGGTCCAGGCTGGAGTTTTTGGCCAATCCTTCTTGATTGTTGTAGCCGAGCGAAGCATAGAATGTAGAACGGTCGTTACCGCCGGAGACGGAAGCTTCATAACTCTGATGCATAGCGGTGCGGAGCAGCTCTTTTCGCCAGTCCGTGTATCCCATGGCCGGCTTATATGCATATGTGCCGATATTGGAATTGGCATATTCATTCGGAGACTCCATACCGTTGTCTATTGCGTAATTCAGCAATCCTTCATAGAGCAGTTCTTTCCGTTGGTCACCGTTGAGGGTAGGGCGGAAGTCGACGGCCGCATGAGAGAAGCCGCCTGATACGTTCAAGTCCACGCGTACCTTTCCGGTATTTCCTTTTTTAGTCGTGATTAATATGACGCCATTGGCGGCGCGGGAACCATACAGGGAAGCCGCTGCCGCATCTTTGATTACAGTCACGTTTTCAATATCCGACGGATTCAGTGTACTCATTATATTGGTCTTGGAGTTGTTCATATATGCTGCATCAGGACCACCGGAACTCATACTCCCGGAAGTAACCGGTACTCCATCAATGACAAACAAATGTTCCTGTGAAGCGTTGAACGATCCCATTCCTCTGATGCGAATACTTTGGTTGGCACCCGGTTGACCGGAACTGCTGGTTATTTGTACACCGGTAGTCATACCTTGCAACTTTTGCTCAACGCTCATCACGGGTACTTCTTTCAGCATGTCTGTACGCAGCGTATTGGCCGATCCTGTGAACGAGGATTTGGAGAAATTACCATATCCTGTTACTACTACTTCGTCAATATCCATCGTTTCGGGGATCAGTACTATTTTGAGTTCTTTCTCTCTGCGGGGGACGCGTATTTCCTGTGTCTTCATTCCCACATAAGATACGACCAGCATCTTGGTTCCGGTTTCCACGGACAACTGAAACTGACCGTTGATATCGGTAATCACTCCTTTGGTGGGATTCCCCTTTACACTGACGGTGGCACCGATAAGTGGTTCATTATCCTCTGATGATATAACAACACCGGATATGTTCAGTTGCTGAGCGGATGCATATGAAATACTCAACAAACAAAACAGTAAGCTAAAACATAATGTTAACCTTTGATTAATCTTCATACTTTTATATTTAAAAATACATTTGCTATAAAGTCGATACAAAGGATATACCAATAGGATATAAAGAAATGCTGAAAAGATAAGATACAGATTAACAGCGGGGTTGAAAAAAATGATATTATTGGGGAGGTGTGGAAAAATGTGGAAAGGTGTGGAAAATATCCCCAATCATTGGTACGATAAATAGCATGGCTATATGGATTATCGTACCGATAATGATTGGGGATATAGATATTCACTGTGTAGGCAGCATTCGCTCCTATGTTCAGATAAACGTCAGTTTCTGCGGTAATTCAGATAAACTTCTGCTATAGGCATGATAAACGTAGTGTTCAAACAAGTTAATCTAATCGGCAGATGGATTTACAGAATTACTTAAAGTTCACACTTTGGCATCCGCTGCCCTCCGATGTAAAGTCCCTTCACTTTTAGGTTCATGATTCCTGAAAATGTTGAAGATGGATGTGCTATCGGTTTTACAAAATAGATGTTTTTCATCACAAAATTTTGTATCATCTGGTTGTTGTCTACCATAGTTTGGATAAGAGCCCATTTATTTCCCGGTTTCCAGAACGAACAATTTTTAATTTCGATCTTTTCATATAAAGGCCAAGAAGTGGAACTATTGTAGTTCACGAATCGGATGTCTCCACTACCATTTCTGCCGACTATTGCATGATAATTATCAAAATAGAAGCCTTTTAGTAGTCTGCCGCACGTGTCGGTTTCAGGATTGTTGCTCTTGGTATTGATTCCTGCGCGTATACAGTGGGCTAAGCGTGTCCATCCGATGGCATTGCTAATACGGATGTTCTCGGTATCGGAGTTGCTCCAGTTGAGGCGATCTTTGTTGTAGACACCTGCAGCCGCGAAAGTATTTCGTATTTCTGCCGGATTTGCGTCCGTATTGGTTAAATTGATGGATTTGTTTTCAGTGTAGGTGCGTCTCGGAAATTCATTCGAGGGATTATAATGACCAGTTGCAAACGCATCGTCATTTCCTAAAGTAATGGAGCCATTGACTGTGATGTTCTTGCCACTTGAAAGATTGAGTCCGTCAATCCATCCATGATTGTAGGGAGAAAGGCCTTTTATGTTGTTCAGATTAATGTCCACGACATCATGTGTTTCCCAATTCCATTGCTGAGAATCTCGCATATATGTATCATTAAATGTGATGTTGTTTGATTTCTTTATCACTACACCACCTTGATGTGGGGTGTTTTTTGCGTCTTTTCTGTCGGTTGAGAAAGAGAGGCAGCCTTGCCCATCATGTATGCCACGACCGGAAATTGTTATATAGCTGGAGTAGGCAATGTATATTGCAGGCTCGATAGCTTCTCTACATTCTTTCTGACGGTTTATCATGAGTGCATTTTCGTCGGTATAAACGAAAAGAGGTTTTCCACCATTGTTGGCGTCTCCGTTCCAGTTGTGTATTTTAAGTCCCGACCAGAGATAGACACCGGCGGGGATGTATAATGTATTGAGTTCGGGTGTATTTTTGATTTTTTCCAAAGCCGCTTGTAGTGCATCAGAGAGGTCGTTGTTGTCTCTTGCTCTTAAGTTGGGGAAGGCTACTCTTTTGCTTGTATATGAGACGAACCGACCTGCTTCGTGATTCCAGGTGAATAATCTTCCATCATTAAGACTAGCGTCTGTAACGCTCCCCGCAGGGCGGCAGATCTGTCCGACTGAGTCCGTATTTGGATTTTTTCGCAGATAGTTTTCAGAAAACGTCTTGAAATTAAGTACATTGGGGGCAGAAAGCGAGGGTTGCTTTGCTGGTTCCTCCAGAGGGTCGTTTATAAGCGTAAGTTGCGGGTTAGTTGTGGAGGCATCTTGCGGATCATCCCCGTTGATAATCACTATGGCATATGGCAAGTCTTTCACCATTTCGAATGTGAGTGTTTTTCTGTCAGCACTGATCACAAGCGCCTTTTGTGGATAAAAGCGCACTGGGTGGATAGTAACACTGTTGATCTCGGTCCCTCCTATGATATTGATCTCAATTTTAGGTGTCAAGCTGTTTGAGGCAAAGCGGGCAACATCCATATTATGCCCTTGATTTCCGTTAACAGTATTGTCGTAACGGATGGCAGGTACACTAACATTTGCGACTTTCACACCAAATCGTGCGGATATAACGTCATTTCTTACATGTGAAGGGTAGGCTACTCCGCTCGGTCCTGTGGCTGGGATGGTAAATGGTGTGTATGCATGTACGATATTGTTTTGTGCATACAAAGGTACTTCTGTCAATAAGAATAACATTACTGTCAGAATGTTGCAAAATAAAAAAATTCTATTCATAAAATTATTTATATAATAACTATTATTTATTTCAAATTATAGGTTTACAAAGAACGGAATTTTTTTTGAGAGTAATTAGGCTGAAAAGACACAGGGGGTATCCTTTTACGTTGCATTGCTTAAAAAAAAAGAATTATGATTCAAATTAACCTATAAAATGCAATAAATAATCCCGAAGGAGTGAGTTTTATTCAACCTTGCATTATAAAATTGAAAAATAGAAGGGCAAAGAATCTGTAAGAGCGGTTTCACTGAACGATACAAAACATGTATTTGTCGGATGAACTTTATTTTATCATAAACATATTAGCATTTGTTTTAAAACATCCTATACAGTAAGGAGTTATCTCTCTATCTTTGTTTGTTTGCCGATATGAAAATCAATTACTGAAGATTTCTCACAAACCGGACTGTTTGGGTTATTGACAGAGAATTCAGGAGAATTTTTTATATGGTGGAGTGATAATCTTGAAATGGAATATTTGCAGGCATCCCAATATACCATACCTTCTGCTGATCGAAGTTGGGACGGTTGGAGCAATCTTATGGGGTATATGCAGCTATACATAATATTAATCTTTAAAAGAGTCTGATATCAATGAAGTTTGCTGAATATTGACCTTTGTGTTGGCACGGATGGTGTTTATTGTTTAAAGCCGACTATGATAATCATAATATAAAGAGATATAGTATGAGATAAAAAAACATTTTATGGTATAATTTGAATAATATAACACCATGATAGGAAATATACTACTTTTTGCTTCAATATGAATGAAGGAGCTACATCTAAATTAGTCATTTTTGCTCCCATAAATTCCTAATAAAGAAGTTAAATGAGAAGAATAATTTGCTTACAGTTATTGATATGGTTGGGCTTTTTTTCACTGGTAGCTCAAACATTGAATATTTATCCTATTCCCAAAGAGTTGATCTATAGCAAGCATAATGATGACTTTACAGTTTCAGTACGTTTACCCGGAAAAGAGTGGCAGGATCTATATGAGTATCGTGTTTTGGTAGATATGGATAACCCACAACCGGCCTCGATGGTGCAATTTGACTTCTCCGGCAGGGTGGAACTTCGCATAAGACCTAATAATCAAATGATTCATAAAGTAAAGATACGCCCCTTGTCAAAAGGAATTGAGTATACAGTACGTGAAAATATGATTTATTTCTCTTTGGATAAACCCGGAAAGTTCTCGATAGAGATTAATGAAAATAGAGTAAACAACCTGCATGTATTCGCTAACGAACCAGAGACAGAAGTGCCCAATCCAGATGATCCTGGAGTGGTCTATTTTGCTCCCGGATTTCACCGTCCAAAAGATTTGCCGGGAAATGCATTTACTATATCTTCCAATACTACTGTTTATCTAGCTCCCGGGGCAGTTGTGAATGGAAAGTTTATCTGTAATAATGTTGAAAATGTAAGATTTATAGGCCGGGGATATATTGATAATCCGGTACGTGGATTTGAGTTTACGCATAGTAAGAATATAGAGATAAATGGTATTACAGTTATCAATCCTGATCATTATACCGTATTGGGAGGAGAAGTAGACGGATTGAAGATTAATAACCTGAAAGCGTTCAGTTGCAAGGGGTGGAGCGATGGCATTGACCTTATGAGCTGCAAAAATGTAGAGATTAAAGATATATTTATGCGAAACTCTGATGATTGCATAGCTCTTTATGCACATCGCTGGACATATTATGGGAATGTAAAAAATATAAAGGTATCTGACGCTATTTTATGGGCCGATGTGGCACATCCGATAAATATCGGAGGGCATGGTAAGGGAAACATTCTAGAGGATATTACTTTCTCAAATATAAATATACTACAGCATGATGAAGATGACAGGTTATATCAAGGCTGTCTTTCTATTAATGTGGCTGATGATAATGTTGTTCAGAATGTAAACTTTGAAAATATTTGGATTGATAATATTGAAGAAGGTCAGCTTTTTAATTTTAGGGTATTATATAATCCAAAGTATAGCGTATCACCCGGAGGTGGTATTCAAAATATTAAAGTCAAAAATATATATTATACTGGATATGGGGAAAATCCGTCAATAATTGAAGGGTATAGTAAGGAGCGTTTAATAAACAACATTACTTTTGAGAATATAATAATTAATGGAAAACAAGCCGGTATACTAGAAGATGCCAATATAAAAGTTGGAAAGTATGTTGAAAACCTAACGTTTCGGTAAGTCAATTTTCATGAATAAAAAATCAGTTATATATAATGAGAACAATTTATTTATTTTTTAGCTTCTTCATACTATCTATATTTTCTGTTTTTGGATCTATAGTAGATGTAGAGAAAACGCATATAAGAATAACCTCCCCTGATAGTTTGATACATTTTCATTTTTATCAGCGGATGGATTCTGACGAACAATATCATCTTTATTATTCCATATCGTACAAAGATAAAGTGACCATAAAAGAATCCCGAATGGGATTAGAACTTGATAATAAGGTCTGGGAAATGGCACTCGCAGAAGATATTCAACGAAAAGACAGATGGTATTACGATTTGATTTTTCGTACCGTCGAATATAAGAATTGTAGGAATAACTGGAAACCTCTTTATGGTGAACGTGGCTTGATTACAGATAATTGGAATGGTGCTCTTCTTAAATTTGAAAAGAGTAATAATTCGGGTTATTCCATGGATATTGAAATTCGAGTCTATAATGAAGGAGTTGCTTTCCGTTATCTTTTTCCTGAACATCCGAATGCTATTTACCATAAAGTCATAGCTGATGATACGGAATATACCTTCGAAAAGGGGGCACAGACTTGGTGTGCTTCGTGGGCACAGGGAATTTATAAGCAATTAAGCATACCCGAATGGAAAGGAATTTATGAACGTCCTATGACGATAGGGTTACCCAATGGATTATGGGTTTCTATAGCGGATGCTGATGTAGCTGATTGGTGTTTAAGCCGCTTTAAAAAAAATATTCAGAAACAAAATACAATATCAACGGATATGTATGATGTGGTTGATGTTGTGACTCCTGGAAAGACACCATGGAAAGCTATCTTGATAGCGGAAACACCAGGTAAGTTGCTTGATAATAATGATATGATCCTGAATCTGAATCAAGATTGCACACTTGATTTTAGTTGGGTGAAACCCGGCAAGATTCTGCGGGAAATAACGTTAACTACTGAAAATGCCATTGAGTGTATTGATTTCTGTGTGGAACACAATCTCCAATATATTTTATTTGATGGAGGCTGGTATGGTCATGCTACTACATTTCGGGCGGATGCGAGCTATGTGTCTGTACCAATTGATCTAGCAAAAGTGATTGCATATGGTAAGGAAAGAGGAATAGGTGTCTGGTTATATGTTAACCAACACGCTTTACAAAAACATGCAAAGACACTATTTCCTCTCTATAGGGAGTGGGGTATAGTAGGTTTAAAGTTCGGATTTGTACAATATGCAACCCACCGATGGTCAGTCTGGATGCATGATTTAGTTAAATTGGCCGCTGAAAATCAGCTTATGGTAAATATACACGATGAATATCGTCCCTCAGGTTTTAGCAGAACTTATCCTAACTTGTTGACCCAGGAAGGGATTCGGGGAAATGAAGAGTTTCCGGATGCAACTCATAATACCATACTACCATTTACCCGTTTGATTTCCGGTGCTGCGGACTATACTATTTGTTACTATGATAAACGGCTGAAAACAACACACGCTCATCAATTAGCAGCGTCAGTAATTTTTTATAGTCCGTTGCAAACATTATTTTGGTATGATAAGCCTTCTTTTTATAATAATGAGCCTGAAATTACTTTTTTTGAAAATTTGCCAACAGTATTCGATGATTCAACTGTGCTTTTGGGAGAACCGGGTAAACAAGTTTTTATGGCACGCCGGAAAAAAGATGATTGGTTTGTTGGCGGTATTACCAATAATAATGGTTCTAACGAGATAATTACATTAAACTTCTTAGAGCCGGATAAAACTTATTTGGCAATTGTGTACACCGATGATGAGAATGAGAGGACCTCAACTCATGTTAAATGTTCCAGTTTTCTAACGGATTCGTCACAACAAATGAAATTTAAATTAAAACCTAGTGGTGGAGTGGCTATTCATTTTGTTCCGGTGATGAGAGGTGAACGGATTAAATATAAGAAATATAAGGGGCAATGGTTGTGATATATAGTACGATTTTGCTCATGAATAGGAATATCCCATTTTTTGTGCTAAAATGTCCTTGTGTTTTTTTATCAGATGACTCATATTTGCAGTGACTAATTAAAGTGATGTTATGAAAAGCATGGAAACGAAAGCATATTCGATAATTGAAGAAGCGTATAAAGAATATTATCCGGTTATATACCGATATGTTAGATGCCGTATAAAATGTAAATATGAAGTTGAAGATCTAGTGCAAGACGTTTTTATGCGTTTGTTGGATTATGACAATATGCTTCAAAAATCTACCATTCAGTCTTTTCTTTTCACTATCGCACGTAATCTTGTGACAGACTATTTGCGCTGTTATTATAGAAAACAGGAAATGATATCGTGCGCCTATGAAAATGCTATTGAATTTACTTGTGGACCTGAAGAAGAAATCATTGTTAAAGATTTACTTTTCATGGAAAAAATGAGGTTAAGTGTATTTCCGCAACAACGTCAAAGGGTTTATTCCATGAGCCGATTTGAGGAAAAAACACTAAGTGAAATTTCAAAAGAACTTCAATTGAGCATGAGTACAGTAGAAAATCATCTGTTTATAGGCAGAAAAATTATGCGTAATTATATTCGAATGTGCATTTAAGTGAATATATAATGCATCAATATGATTGGTGCGATAGTAATTTATTGCATCGTGTATAGTAATTGTTTAAATGTTGGACTGACAAAATCATTTATACAGGGAACGTGAAGGTATTCTTGCATATATGATTTAGTATATTTTAATTTTATACAGTCAAATTAAAATTAGTGTTAATTAATATTTTGTTAAACATCAATCTTGTACAATGAAGAAAAAGATTTTAAAATGCTGTATGGTAAGTGCCCTGCTTCTTACTTCTACTGTGTATGCACAGCAGATTCAGAATATACGGGGTATGGTTGCCGATACTGATGGAAAGCCCTTATCAGGGGTGGTAGTCCAAGTGCCGGGGACGAAAAAGCAAGCATTAACGGACGTGGACGGCTATTTTGATTTACCGATTACAGAGGGAACGAAACTTAGTTTCTCTCATCCTGATTTTTACTCTCAGGAGACATGTTACAAGAAAAAAGGACGTTTCATTGTCCAGATGGCTTCACGTGCGATGCCCGGTCCGGAAGATAAAGAGATAGTGGTCGACCGTTTACGGGGGACTTCTAAGAAAGGAGAATTGACAGAAACAATTGGTTTTATAAATGGGACGTCAGTTACATCCACTCCTACTTATAATTTTTTAGGGGCTATACAAGGAAGGATGCCGGGGCTGAATATTTATCGTCAAGGTGGTGATATGCCAGCTGCTTATGGATGGAAAGTACGTAATTCACGTACGAATTTATTTTTAGTGGATGGAATTGAACGTGACTTTTACACTATGGACCCAGATCAAATCGAAAGCGTACAGGTGTTGAAAGATGGACTTTCTACCGTGATGCTGGGACAACGTTCTGCTGCAGGTGTCATTAATGTGATAACAAAGAAAGGTAACGTAGGTCGTCCTAGGTTTTCATTTACTGCCGAAACAGGTTTTGAAAAAGCGTTAAAGCTGCCGGATTTGCTTGGAGCCGTAGATTATATAACATTAGTGAACGAGGCCTATGCTAACGATCTCTGTGAACCGGGAGCTTATATTGAGGCCTATAATCCGGCAATTATAGAGAAATACCGGAATAAGGAGAATCCTTACCTTTATCCTGATGTGGACTGGTATGATGAGTTGTTAAATAATACAGCTCCTGTTCATCGCTACAACTTTAATGTATCTGGAGCTACGAATAGCTTTAATTACTTTGTAGATCTTGACTGGTATCGTGAGAATGGTTTTTTTAAAACAAATGATGCGAATAGTTACAATACCAATGCACAGACTAACCGATTTTCTGTACGCTCTAATTTAGGCGTCAAAGTAACTTCAACAACTTTTATGCAGATTAATCTGGCTGGACGCCAAGAACGTTATAATCAACCTGCTACAGGCACCCGGTCATTTTATAGTAATATACTTACTACACGTCCTAATCGTTATCCTGTTTATAATCCGGATGGATCTTATGGTTCGTATAAGGATTCGAAGGCAAATCAGAATTTGAAAGGTCTGTTATATGACAATGGTCATCAGTTTAAAGACAGCCGTCATATGTCTTTTGATTTGACGATCAAGCAAAATATGGATTTTTTGCTTGATGGTCTTTATTTGGAAGCTACTGGTTCTTATTATTCTGCGACTTCATATCTTACTACTCGTAGTAAAGAGTTTGCAGCTTATTTATATAAAGAAGATGGTTCTTATCAGCAGGTAGGTGAAGATAAGGACCAAGGTAACTCTGGAAATAAAGACCAGCGTTATCGTATTACTTTCTTGAAGGGAGCGGTTGGCTATGATCATTCATTCGGTAAACATAGAGTGGCTGCTTTGTTTGTAGCCGATCTGAATCAAATCCAAGATCAAAATGTACAGAAGGGATATTTGAGAAATTATACAAATTATTCCGGTCGAATGAATTACAACTATGATGATCGCTATTTGGCTGAGGCTGTATATACTCGCGGTGGATATAACTGGTTGGCTCCGGGCAACCGTTGGGCCGATTACTGGGGTATGGGAGCTGCATGGAACGGACATAATGAATCATTTGTGAAAGAATTGAATATCTTTAGTACACTGAAGCCACGTATTTCTTATGCAGTAACAGGGCAGGCTATATGTGATTATGCTGAATATAAACAGTCCTATAGCACCTCTAAGGTTCATGTGTATGGTGGTCCTTTTGATAATAAATGGACAGAGGAGAACAAAACAGCTTCGCGGCTTAATCCGGAAATAGCTAAGAAATTAAATGTAGGTATTGATTTGGGATTTCTCAATGATCGCCTAGCCTTTACATTTGATTATTATCAGAATAAGTTTTCTGACGTGGTGGCTACTTCTGAAATCAAGACGGCGATTCTTGGCAATGTTTACCCACGTTCTAATTGTGAAAAATATTCTTATACAGGTACGGAAATGGTACTTACTTGGCAAGATCGTATAAGAAATTTCAATTACTTCATTAATGGTAATTTAAGTTTTGAACAATCTAAATTCGAATATTCTCCGCAACTACCGAAGGCTTATCCGTGGATGAGTCGATTAGGAGATCCGGTAGGAATGACCTATGGATATGTGGCTGATGGAATTTTCCAAAGTCAGGAAGAAATCGATGCTTATGATGCTTTCTTGCCATCTGCTGTGAAGAGTACGATTATGCCGGGGGATATTCGTTATAAGGATTTGAATGGTGACCATATTATTGATATTCACGACCAGACCAATTTAGGTTCAAAGAAGGCTAAGGGATATTATGGTATTTCTGCTGGATTTAATTATAGAGGATTTGATTTTTCTGTATTTGCGCAGGGAACTCTCAATCGCCAAGTGTATTTGAACGGTGACTTTATGGACGGTTCAGGAAAAAGCGGCGAGGGTGCTATTACTTCTTATGTTTTAGGACGTTGGACTCCCGACAATCATACTAACACTCATACTCGCGTATGGTATGGTAGTAATAATAACAACAGGCAGACTTCCTCATTTTGGATATATGACGCAGATTATTTTCGCTTGAAAAACGTAGAAATTGGTTATACGTTGCCTACATTGTTGACACGCAAATTAGGTATTCTTTCCGTACGCATCTATGCACAAGGCATGAATCTGCTGACGGCTTCTGAGATTTTTGATGTACGCAATGATATTGATCCTGAAATATGGGGCGGCAGTTTCCCTATGACACGTACTATTAACTTTGGTATAAGCATAAAACTATAAAAGATGAAACGATATATACATATTTTAATTGGTGTATTGACTGTGTTCGGTGTCTTTTTTACCTCATGTGAGGATATGGAAAACGAACCGCTTGAAATTCAGTCGGATATTTATGTGTGGGACGAGGATGATTATACGGGTGAAAACGCAAAACAATGGTTAAACTTTATTTACTCGTTTATACCTGCAGGTATGGACCGTTTTAATGGACAACCTATGGAGGTATTGACTGATGATGCAATTCCAACCGACAGGGCCAATGCTAACTGGTCGGTAATAAATTCTGGATATTCAACTACTAATATGTTTCCTTTAGAGCATAGAAAAGCGGATACATATGGTGAAAGTTGGACATTGCTTTACAAGGCAATTCGTTATTGTAATATATTTTTGCAGAATTATGAGAAAGTGCCTTGGTCGGATTGGGAAGAGGCATCTTATCACGCCAATGAGGCTCGTGCTTTGAGGGCATATTTTTATTGGCTCTTGGTACGTACTTACGGAGGAGTCCCTTTGATTTATGACAAAGTGTTTACGATGGATAGCCCTGAACTACGTACATTACAAAGAAATAGCTTTGCAGAATGTGTCCAATACATTAAGGATGAAATAGATGCGGTGAAAGATAACTTACGTCTCTATTCAGATATTGGTGAGCGTAAATCACCTGATGAAAAAAAGAATAGCTTTGCCGAGGGAATAGACAGCAATTGGAAACATGTACGTAAGTGGGGCTTGTTGGGACTTGAAGCCCGTATGTTGCTATATGCTGCAAGTCCATTGGTTAATGGTACGGGTAATGCGGCAGAACCTTGGCTGGGTTATCCCGAAAATGATCCTAACAGATGGAAAGAAGCAGC
Source organism: Bacteroides sp. AM23-12 (assembly GCF_003434395.1). Lineage (NCBI taxonomy): Bacteria > Pseudomonadati > Bacteroidota > Bacteroidia > Bacteroidales > Bacteroidaceae > Bacteroides > Bacteroides sp. AM23-12. The sequence continues at coordinate 29,915 of NZ_QTLF01000020.1, read as the reverse complement.
GGATATTTGCCGCACAATCATTAATACGAATCAGTTTATACTTGAAAAGGATCGTACACGATTGAGTCGTACAACAATCAATGGGGAAGTATTGTGGATGAAAAAAGGGCAGGATGGTAACGCTCTCTATGCTGATAATTGGGGATATAAAAATTCACCTATGAGTTTTAAAGATATGGGAACTTGGGCGGGTAATGGTCGTCCTTGTCGTGGTCAAACTAGCCCTACACAAGAATTGGTAGATGCATTTCCAATGAAGAATGGAAAATCTATTGATGAAGCAAAAGAGAGTGGCGAGTATAATCCGCAAGATCCTTATAAAAATCGTGATCCACGTCTTACGCAAACTGTGTTTTATCACAATAGTCGTTGGTTGAGAGCAAATGTAGATGTTTCAGAAGGTGGGAAAGACAATAATTCCATAGAGCCGACGCAGGAAGCGACTCGGACGAAGACCGGTTATTATCTGAAGAGACATTTAGCCGAAAATGAAGAAGACACCCAATTTGGTAAAACTAATTTCCACTCTTCGATAGTTTCTTCTTGGCCGGTGGTACGTTATGCTGATATTTTATTGATGTATGCAGAGGCACAAACCGAATATTTGAATAAAGCACAAGGAGCAAGTATTATCAATGATGAATTGGTGTATAAGTCGATTGAAATGGTACGTCAGCGCGCAGGACTTAATCCTTATACTTTGAAAAGAGGAATGAGTTATGATCAACTCATTAAATTGATACGTAATGAACGCCGTTGTGAGTTTGCTTTTGAGGAAAGCCGTTTTTGGGATATTCGTCGGTGGAAAATTGCTAACGACGTTTACTCCAAACCATTGCATGGCGTGAGGATAACTAAAAAAGAAGATGGAACTTTTCATTATGATTATAATATGGAGGTAGCAAAACCTTACTGGGACGATCGTATGTATCGTCTTCCGATAGATCATAATGAAGTTTTATTTAATCCGAATATAGTACAAAACCCGGGTTACTAATTTGTAAACAGAATATTTATGAAAGTTAAGAATATCATACTATTCTTGTTGTTCCTCTTCCTGGGAGCAACAATCTACGCCCAAAATACGGTAGTTAGGGGTAAGGTTCTGGACGAGAATGGCGAGCCGCTAGTAGGTGCTACCGTGCAGGAAACAGGAAATAAAGCAAATGGCACTATTGTAGATGTAAATGGTGATTTTGTTCTGAAAGTGAAGAGTTTGAATGGGAAACTTACCGTTTCTTATGTAGGTTATCACACTTTGGAGGAATCCATGGGTAATCGATCTTTTATAAAGTTGGTTTTGGCACCGGACTCAAAGGGGTTGGATGAAGTTGTGATTTTGGGTTACGGCCAGCAAAAACGTATTACTATGACTGGTGCTGCAAGCAGTATTAAAGCAGAGGAGATTAAACGTGTACCTGTGGGTAGTATAAACAATGTGTTGGCTGGGCGCTTGCCGGGTTTTTTCTCCGTGCAACGTAGTGGTCAACCGGGAGCCGATGCTGCAGACTTTTTTATTCGTGGAAGTAATTCATTGAATGGCGACAGAAAGCCTTTGATAATTGTAGATGATATAGAATATTCGTACGAGCAATTGGCACAAATCAGTGCTAATGAAATTGAGAGTATTACGATTCTAAAAGATGCTTCTACTACTGCTGTTTATGGATTGAAAGGTGCCAATGGTGTATTGGTTATAAAGACTACTCGCGGACAGGAAGGCAAACCTACCATTAACTTTACAGCTGAAGGTGGTATTAATAGGGCCATTAAAATGCCTACAATTCTTGACGCTTATACAACGGCATCCCTTTATAATGAAGCGCAGTTAAATGATGCATATGGGCTGAGTGAGCAACCGGTTCTTCAGTTTTCTCCCAGCGATTTGGAGTTTTATCGCAATGGTCTCGATCCTTATGGTCATCCTAATGTAGACTGGGTAAATACGGTGCTTGCCAAACAATCTTCTTCCGCACGTTTTTCCGTAGATATACGTGGTGGTAACAAGTTTGTGAAATATTTCACATCTTTGGCATATTATACTCAAGGCGGTATGATGAAACATTATACTCCTATTCAGCCTGGTGAAGATGTTGATAACAACTATTATTACCGGCGTTATAATTTCCGTTCTAATTTGGATTTTACACCGACTAAGACTACAAGTATTCGCTTGGACTTGAACGGGCGTTTTGAGACACAGAACACTCCTGCCGGTTCAGTAAAAGGTTCGCTTTTTGATGAGATTAAGAATTACAGCATATTGACTCCCTATGCAATGCCATTGACTCTGCCTAATGGTAAGCCTTCGTATGCCACTCATCCTGGTGTGGATACTTCAAATCCGGTAAATCCAATTGCCCGTTATGCCAATTGTGGTTACAAGCGTTATTATAAGAATAATTTTAATGTATTGTTGAGTGCCGAACAAAAACTTGATTTCATTACCGAAGGATTATCGGCAATGGCTACGGTTTCATATGCCGGTAACTTTAATGAAAGACGTGAATTGACACGTAGCGTAGATCTTCCCGCTTATTTGTATGATCCGGACAATAATTCTTATATTGCCCGCGGAGGAGGTTCTAAAAAATTTCCGACTTATTCACTAGGTGGAAATGATGATACCTTTAACTATAAGGTTACTTATCAGGGTAGATTGAATTATGATCACACTTTCAATGCGACACACCATCTTTACATGTTGTATCTTATCAGTCGCCAGTCATACATAAATCAAAAGAATTTGTCGGACAATGACCAAAGTATGACATGGCGTTTGGGATATGATTTTAAACATCGCTATATGGTGGAATTCAATGTCGCTTATAATGGTAATGACCGTTTTGTCGGAAAGAAAAAGTTTGGCTGGTTCCCGGCTGTTTCGGTAGGTTGGAACCTGTCGGAAGAGACGTTTTTCAAGAGTGCTTTCCCGTTCTTCGACTTGTTCAAGTTGCGTGCCTCTTACGGTCTGGTCGGTAGCGATAATTCTTTTGGAAAAGATAAAAATACAACGGATGTCATTTGGAAAGGGGGAGGTAATCCCTGGGGAAATACGACAACTGAGGGAGAACTGGTGTATGTCGATGCCACCTGGGAGAAAGAACGTAAGCTTGATGTTGGTTTGGATATGAATATGATTGATGGACGCTTGCGCTTTACGATAGATTACTTTCGTAACCAGCGTTATGATCAGCTGATTGCAAGTGGTGACATACCTGCTATTATCGGACAAACACTACCCAAACGCAATATCGGTAAATCCGAGAATTCAGGTTTTGACGGTGAATTGAATTATCGTGGTTCTATAGGTGATTTTAGTTACAATGTGGGTACTACTTTTTCTTATGCTAAAAATAAGGTGGTATATGTTAGTGAAGCACCGGCTTACCCTTATCAGGCACAAACCGGACATCGTATAGGCACGAAGTTGGGATTGAAGTGCGTTGGCTTTTATCAACAAGAGGATTTTGATGAAAATGGTAAGTTGAAAGAAGGTATTCCGGCTCCAGCTTGGGCAAGCAATTTGCAACCCGGTGATTTACGCTATGCTGATTTGAATGGTGATAATTTTATCACTGATGCTGATAAAACATATATATCTAAGCCCGATACGCCTACTTGTACCTATGGTATTACTCTTGGAGGTAGCTGGAAAGGATTATCGTTTAATATGTTGTGGCAAGGAGCATTCGATTATGCTATTCCTAATATGGGAGGTAATCTTATACCTTTTGTCAACAATATGCAAGAATTGATGCTTGAACGCTGGACTCCGCAAAATACGAATGCTCGTTTTCCACGTTTGGGAATTACTACTTGGGAAAATAATAATTATAATACCCATCTTTCTGATTTCTGGTATTTGGATGCTTCGTATATTCGTCTGAGAAGTGCGGAAATTGCCTATCAGTTGCCACAGGACTGGCTGCGAAAAACTACAAAAGATATAGTGAAAGCAGTGCGCTTGTATGTTACCGGTTACAATCTGCTCAACTTTTCTAATCTGACGAAGCTGAGTATGGACCCTGAAAATACGAGCAGTTCGGTTTATCCTACACAGGCAAGTTATATGTTTGGAGTTCAATGTGCATTTTAAGAAATAATAATATGAGACTGAAATATATCACAAAGTTTTTTTTAGTTGCTGCTTGCGGACTTGTCACTTTTGCAGCATGCAGTGATGAGTATCTTGATAAGAAAGTAGACGTTTCTGAAACGCAAGAGAAGGTCTATTCGGACAGTGCGAAAGTTGCAGGTGTTGTCAATGGCTTTTACGGTCAAATCGGCTATTCCCATAGTTATAAACGGTTCGGGCAGTGTGGTCTTGATTTTCCTGCCAAAGAACTGGAGGCAAGAGGGGCGGAACTAAGCATGGGTATGTACTTAGCTCAAGGAACGGTCAATGTTAATAATGCGGGAAACGATGCGTGGAACAATACGTATAATAAATGGCGCGCTATCAACATTTTCATGAACAATTACAATGAGGGGAAGGTAGCGGCTATTCTGAGTTCAGACCCGAATAAACCGGGTGAGACCCTTACTAAGGGCACCATTGAATATTGGAAAGGACAGGCTTTCTTTCTTCGTGCATGGTTTATAGCCACGATGATAAAACATTATGGTGGAATTCCTTTGATTGAAGACCGGGTGTATACTGAAAATGATAAGATCGATGTGCCTCGATCTACATATGGAGAAAGTGTTAAGTATGCAGTAGACCAGTGTGACAGTGCTTTCTATTATTTGGAGCGTTCGGGACATATTTACAGTCAGGGGACTGTTAATCCTGTAGGAAGCATTCATGGGAAAAGCGAAGGGCGTGCATGCGGTATGGCGGCTCTGGCTTTGAAGGCGCGTATTCTTCTGTATGCGGCAAGTCCGTTAGTGAATTGTAAACGTGAAGATGATCCGAACTTGCTGGTTTCTTATGGAGATTACGACGCAGCTCGTTGGAAGACTGCTTATGATGCAGTTAAAAGATTTATAGACCTTAATAATGCTAATTCATGGTATGAGCTACGTCCCGGTCAAAAAGACAACACTACAGCGGCCAAAAGCTGGTGGCCTCGGTTCTATTATGCGTTTATGCATGATGCTGTTACGAATAAAGAACCTATATTTTGCGATTTTCTTTCGAATGAACAAGGTGACAGCCAGAATCGTGTAGCATTGGATGCTTATTATTCTCCTAATTCACGTATATCACGATTTGCTAATTTGAATAAGCTTACAGGCTTTCCTACACAGGAACTAGTAGATGCTTTCCCTATGGCTGATGGTTTTCCGATTCGTGATAGCCGGAGTAAGTATACATACGAGGATGGTGATGATATGTATCTGAATCGTGATCCGCGTTTGAAGGCAACAGTATCTTATAATGGTGCTTATCGTATGATGAATGCTTATAAGGATGCGTTAATGAGGACATATACTGGTGACATGGTAACAACCGGGAATCCTGATGAGACAAGTGCTATAAAAGATGGTATTTATCAGCCAAATGCGACAACTACAGGATACTATCGCATGAAATTTATTTTGGATAATGGTGGCTTGGAAACCTACGACTATCGCCCGACTATCCTGATGCGTTATGCGGAGATTTTATTGATTGCTGCAGAAACTGCTAATGAATTGGTTGCAGACGGAGCATTGGCTCCGGAAGAATCAAAGGAGTATATTCGTATGATTCGCCAGCGTGCTGAGATAGAAGAAGGAGAATCTAATAAATACGGTGTTATGGATGACATCAAAAAAGAAGATATGCGCAAGCTGATTCAGACAGAGCGTCAGATAGAACTGGCGTTTGAAGAACATCGCTATTGGGATGTACGCCGTTGGAAGATTGCAAAAGAAGTGTTGGGCGGTCCTAGTCATGGAATGGAGATTACACGCAGGGTACTTGATGATGGAGGCGAAAGCTTTAGTTATCGTCGTATAGAGGTGCTGAACCATGTATGGGATGATCGGCTGTATTGGTGGCCCGTTCCACAAAGTGAAATGTCAAAGTCTGGCGCATTGATTCAGAATCCCGGGTATTAATGTTAATAAATAAAAAATAAAGAAACATGAAATCTATAAACTATATATTGATAGTTGCCTTGATGTTACTGTTTCACGGTTGCGTGCAAGGCGAAGGCATGGTTTCCGGGGAAGGGGAAACGTATAAGATAAAGGCTGACCTTCAAACAAAAGGGGAGGTAGAAGGCTTTTATGACAAAGGAACAGGAACATTGACGTTGCTTGTGTCGTGGACCGATCTGTTTGTAAAAGGAGAAGATGAGATAGTCGGTGTTAAGATTTACAAGGGAGCACAACACAATGGAGCGATTCGTTTTCTAAAATATTTGAATAATAATCCCACTAATGAAGCTGGCATAAGTTTTGTTATTTCTTCTTATCAGGGGCTATCAGCTGCTGAAGAACAAGCTTTGTTGGCAGGCGAACTTTATTTGGCTATTTCTACGGAAAAGCATCCTGATGGCATTGTTTCCGGACAGATTACAACTTCTGTTTATGAACAGTTGAATTCACATAAGATAAAGAAAATCAAACTACAGGATGATGCTACGGAATTTCGGGTGAAGATGGGTACTACAGCTAAATTGCCGCTTTTAGTTATACCTTATTATGCTGCGAATCCGGCGGTGAAGTATGAATCATTGAATACAGATGTGTTTACAGTAGACAGTGAAGGTATGATTAGTGGCTTGAAACCGGGAGTTGGAAAAGTAAAAGTAACTTCTACGGACGGGACAAATATTGTAGCCACTTTTGATATTAAGATAACTAGTCCGGAAACGGTTAGTGATATAATCTTTGCCGACTCGGATAATTTGTTTATTATTAAGGGTGAGGAACCACTGCAACTGGTATGGTCGGTATTACCTGAAACAGCTGTAAATAAATCTGTTAAATTCATTTCGTCTGATGAATCCATAGCTACGGTTGATGCGGAAGGACGTGTTACGGCACTTTCGTCAGGTACGGTAACTATCACAGCAATGGCGGCTGATGGTGCTGGAACTTCGTCTACCTGTGTGGTGAAAGTTTATGGCACTTTCCGAATGCTTGATCGTGCAAAATGGACGGCAACAGCTACTTCCTGGCAAGTGAACAATGAGCCTTGGAAGGCTATTGACGGAGATGGTACCTCTTCTTCCTTGTGGCACAATATATGGAACAATGGTACAGGAAATGGTAATTTACCGCAGGCGTTGGTGATTGATATGGGTGATGAGGAACGAGTTTCACAATTAGAATTGGATAGGCGGAATGACAACAATACAGCGGACGTTCACACGGTGGAAATATACGTTGGCATGGATGCCGATACAGCTCCATTGGTCGGAACGATCGTTTTTGGTGATTCAAGCAACAAAGAGATTACAGGACGTGTATCTTTTGAACCTATGCAAGCTCGTTATTTGAAACTGGTGTTTACTAAGAGTAATCGAGGAAAATCTGTCAGTGCGGCTGAGGTCAGAGCTTATTTGCTGGAATAAAAGGAATTGTTTTTCAGGATGTAGAGAGGAATGTCATCATTCAACATTAGGGTTTGAACTTGTAATTTGAAACTTGACTATCCTTTTTGACAAGACAAGAGCCATATCGCAACTTAAATAGAGTTCGGTATGGCTCTTTAATGTTATTTATCGTGTCACAGTCCGGGATATTTTCCGTTTTAAAGAAATAATACGCCCATCCTCAGAAACTCCTTGCACGAGAATTGTATAGGGTGTATCGCTATCTGAGGTATAAAAATCAAAAGAAGCTTCTCCATTATCAGTTATAGGTACACAGGGATTCCAATAGAGAGTCGACCGGTTATCTTCCGATACAGAACTTTGCTTCTCTTCGGTATCATAACAGACCGGATAAAAACGTTTTAACCGCTGATACCCCAAAGGGGATACACGTACTACGTTCCTCACAAGTTCGGGGCGTGTTATTTCTCCCCGTTTTGTCATGATCAGAATAGCCCCGTTTGCTCCTTTCATTCCAAAAACTGCTGCTGACGCATCTTTTATGACTTCTATTTCATCTATTTCATCAATGTTTATATTCCTCACATCTTCAAATGTAGTAGGGATGTCATCCAGGAAAAACAGTTCATTTTTAATCCCACTCAGCATTACACTATCCCCGCTTATATATACTCCGGGAAATCTTTCCAACATGTCCGTCAACGATCTCGGATGGGGAGTCATTAATTCTTCCGCTGTTTTTACCCTTCCCATAAAAGAATGATATACTGATTTACCTATCTTCTTTACTGAATCTGCTTTTACAATGACTTCGTCCAACTGATAACTGTTCATTGCCTGGGCCAAGGAATCAAACCGTTCCTGGTTTTCATTCCGATAAGCATAAGATTTAGCTGAGTTAGCGTTATGGTTGACAACAGAATGTTTGAATGGATAGAATACTTCCGGTTCCACTATCGGCTGGATTGATTTATTACCTCTCTTGCCTGTTGCTCTTATGAGAAAAGTAGAGCCTTCGGGAAAATCAAACCCGGTAAAACAGAATCTACCCAAAGAGTCTGTATGTTGTTTGGCGCTAAAAAGAGATTCTATGCCAAAAATCGAAACTTCAGCATCTGTTTTTGCTTTGCGGCTATAAAAATCATAAGCGATTCCTTTTATTTCAGGAGATACATCAAAACGACCGCCCGGATGTTGATAATTACCGTTTAATAAATTCTTGAGATTGTAGCGTGGCCACTGCTGCCGGTCAGCAGACAAATCGGATTCCCATAGTAAATATGGAGCGATCATGCAGAGACTATTCAAACATACACTGGCATCATCCGTCACCGATACGGAAAAATTCCCTTTCAAAGGTTTTCCTGTCTCATCAAGCAGCTTCATGACAACGTTAACCTGTTCTCTGCGATTATAAGTTGGTTTATCTGTCGTAAACTTTATATCCGGACCTTTTCTTTCATTCGTACACAATAAATGTTGATCTAGAAGATGTAGCCGGTCATCCAGTAATAATGTCTGGACTACACCTGCCGGAAAGGTACTGATATCAAATAAATAGCGTTCACGTTCTTTTTCGAGGGCTTCAGCATAAAATACGATTCCACGGCAATGCATGGTCAAATATAACTTTTCTCCTCGTGATAATTTAGCTAAAACAGCCGGAGATAAAGCTACTGACAGAATATCATTTTGGTGATTTAAGTCGAACAATGATGCTGTAGCATCCTGCTGTTCATCTTTTATCTTCAATGTTTCATATATATTTCCTGTAATGACCGGATTTATCACTGGCAATTCGACATCAAACAGGCAATCCTGATTCAGATTCTCCATAAAACGAGTATAAGCACATAAATGGTAGCTACTCTGCGGAACAGATATAGGAATTGGCATATAGCCGCAATAAATAGAGTCACTCAAACAAACTCTAACCCGATGAATAACCGAATCCGACTGATTGATAAGTTCTACATAGACACATCGACTCACAGTTGCAGGAATGTGTGTAGCTGCATCGACCACATGCGCACGAAACCAAATTGTATCTCCTGCAATATAAGCAGATTTATCTGTATGGAGATAAAGTTTCTCTTGCGGAAATAGCATCAATTGATCTTTAAAACGATCTTGAATGGAATCAACCAGTGAGGATTGTGCCATACAGGGCAGCAACATTCCGGCATATAGAATGGTAGGAACGATTATTTTTATTGTTTTCATATTATTCTAGCAAACGGAAAATCTCTCACGACACCATTACAGATACAGACCAGCTAATAAATATAGAAAAATAGCAGTACAGGAAATTACCCTTTATTCTTTTCCCTGTATTGGCTGGGTGTCATTTGGAATTCCTCTTTAAAGTGTGAATTAAAATATTTTAAGGTGTTGAAACCTACCATGTAAGAGATTTCATTTATGTTATATTGACTGTTGGTTAGTAATTGCGCCGCCCTTTTTAAACGGATGGACCGGATAAATTGGAGTGGCGTTAAATCGACAATAGATTGCAACTTCCGGTTCAAATGAGTCTTACTCAGTCCCAGGTCCTTACTTAAATCTTCAATCGAATATTCCGGATTGTCGATGTTCTCTTCTACGAAGTGTAGAGCTTTTCTTACCAATTCCTCATCAAGAGATGTGGTAGTTATGCTGCTAGGAGTTATTTCGATAGTTTTATGGAATAACATTTTCCTGTTTTCCTGTTGCTCAATTAGTTTCTTTATTCGTATACACAATAGCTCGAAACTGAATGGCTTGGAAATATAAGAATCAGCACCGGCCTCATAACCTTCCATTTTTGATTCGTCCGAAGTACGGGCCGTTAGTAGGATGAAAGGAGTGTGAGAAGTTTGTATATTGGATTTAACGCGTTGACACAATTCGATCCCGTCCATTTTGGGCATCATCAAATCGGAGATGATTAAATCCGGATATTCCGATAGTATCAATTTTTCAGCTTCTTCTCCATTCGAAGCATCAATGACACGATAGCATTCACTAAGTTGCTCGGTTAAGTAATTGCGGAACTCGTCGTTGTCTTCAACAACAAGGAGTTTTTTTCTATCGTCTTTTTCTTTTGTGTTGGGTATGATGTCGTTTATTTCATTCTTTTCTTCTTTTTCTTCCTGATGATTTTTATCATTGCTTTTAGGCAAATCAACCGGTATATACACTGTAAAAGTACTGCCGATGTTAATTTGGCTGCTCACTGTTATATCTCCGTTATGTAATCTGGCGTATTCTTTAACCAGATGCAGGCCAATACCGCTTCCAGCTGGTGCATTATCGTCTTTTATCTGGTAGAAGCGTTCAAATATATGAGGCAAGTCTTTTTCGTCGATGCCACATCCGGTATCGCTTACTTCTATCATGATGTATTCTTTATCGTTTCTGTCTGCTTTATTCACAGTAAGTTGTATATGCCCATTTTGTGGAGTGAATTTAAATGCGTTAGACAACAAGTTATTAATGATTTTATACATCATATCATGATCGTAATTGATCAGGAGATAATCAACCGATGTTTCTAGGGTGAAATCGATATTTTTAGTAGTGGATAACTCTTTGAATTGTAGATATATATCTTTTATGAATTGTATTATGTTTCCTGTCTTGAATAAAACTTTCTCCCCTTTTATTTCCAGTTTTCTGAAGTCCAGAAGCTGATTAACCAGACTAAGCAGCAGGTGTGCATTTTGATAGATGGAATCCAGCTTCTTCTTCAATACCATATCGCTCTGCTGTTTTATTAACGTTTCGAGAGGAGTTAATATTAATGTTAAAGGAGTGCGGAATTCATGACTGATATTGGTGAAGAATTGAAATTTCATTAGGTCCAGTTTTATTTTCTGTTCCTGTTCATATATCTCTTTTTCCTTGAGTATTTTTTTCTGCGTCCGTCTTTGATATCGTTTTAAAATGTAAATAAAGATAGCTATGCTCAATATGATATAAATGATTATAGCATAAGAAGTAGCCCAAAACGGAGGAGTAATTATAATGGTTAATTCGTAGGGTATTTCTCCCCATACTTTATCATTATTGGCTGTATATACAATAAAATTATATTTTCCCGGGCGGAGGCCGGTGTAAGTAGCCTTGCCCAGTTCATTGCCTGAAATTTCATTCCAATCTTCATCAAAATTCTTGAGCATGTATTTATAGTATGTCTGTGATGGATTAACATAATTCATACCTGCGAACTCAAATGTAATGAAATTCTGATTGTATTTAAGGGTTATTTGCTTGGTTTTATTTATGGGTTCTTTTAATATGATTTTTCCATTATACTTTTCTTCTTCTTTTATGAGGGAATTGAAGATTCTGAATGCTGTTAATACAGGTTTGTTTTTACTATTATTGTAGATGATTTTGTTGGGATCAAAATAATTAAATCCATGTGCTCCTCCAAAATATAATGTGCCGTCTTTGGTTTTAAGAGCTGAATGATCATAGAATTTTCCCCATTGTAATCCATCTGAAATTCCGAAATTTACTATCGAAAAGTTATAAGTATCATTAGATTGAATGGGGGCGATTTTGCAAATGCCGTTCAGTGTTGAAGCCCATATTACTCCATTGTCGTCTTCAAGCAGGGAGGATATTTCATTATTAGGTAGTCCTTCAGTGACGGTGAGCTTATATAATTTGGTTTTGTCCCAAACTCTGATGCCATCTTCGGTAGCAAACCATTCAAGTCCCCTGGTGTCTTTTAATATCCCGAAATATTTAATGTTCTGTTCAAAATCGGGATTGTCAGTTCCGGGAATATACAAGCTGTCTTGTTTGGTATTGTAATAGTAGATACCTTTATCTCCTAGTGCAGCGAATGTTTCATCGTTAATTGGATAGAGGTGATAGATTAGGGTATAGTCTTTTATTTCCGGATATTTATCGGCTAACATATATAGCATTTTTCCACTAACCGGATCGATTTGTCCTACACCGCCTGTCACACTGGCCCAGAATCGGCCGTCTGTATCTTCATAGATGCATCTTGAAATATTTTGGTTCGGATCTTTCTCCAGATTGATTGATGACCTGAGATATTGTCTTATTTGCTTTCCTTCTATACAAAAGAATCCACCCAGATAAGTTCCTACCCATATTCTGCCGCTATGGTCTTTCCTGATAGAGAGACACAGGTCGTTGATTTGTTCTTTAAACAATCGTTCCACTTTCTTTGATTCCGGGTAGAAACGATATAAACCGTCTCCAGAGCCAATTAAGACAGTACCGTCTTCTTCTTCCAGGAAACAGCGTATGGTTTCGTTAGTAATTTGTGTTCCGGTATTAATGGTCTGAATTAGCTGAAACTTTTGCATGCTGGGGTGATAGTAACATAATCCCTGAAAAAGTGTACCTATCCATATGCCATTATTAGGATCTATAAAGAGTGTGTAGATGTCATTGTCCTGTATTCCCCCGTTTATGAGACGCATGCCTGGCAGGTGAGTAACTTCGAATGTTTTGCCGTCAATATATCTTAATCCGGATTTGGAAGTTCCTACCCATACATTTCCGTCGTTATCCATGTCCATGCAGGTGAAAAAATTGGATATGCCTTTAATCGTGGCAACTTCTTTCCAGTCTCTGTTTATCCTGTGGTGAAAGTAAACAGCATTGTTATACATCAGCCAGATATTCCCCACAGAGTCAGGATGAATATATATTCTATCGGTAAAGTCGCCTATGATATTCAAAAAACGGGTTTCCTGAAAAATAAATTCGTGAGAGGTATAGTCCCAACAGCGTATTAATCCGCTGCTATATACAATCCAACAGAGATTTTTGTACTGGGTCAGTTCCATCGGGATTCCGTATAGCCTGGTGAAATCACTCTGACCGTCTTCTATCGTAATAAGTTTGCTTTGGGTTGTATCGTAAAAGGTAAATGTATTATCTTCTGTCAGAAACCAGTAGTTCTTGGAATCGTCAATAAAGAGATTCTTCAGATGTTTGGTAATACCCAATGTGGCTAATTCTTCCGATATATTGTAGTTGAATTTGTTGGTATTCAGGTCAAGAAGCAACAGATATCCGAGTTCTTTCATCCATATTCTCCCTTGATTGTCATAATATTCTTTGGTGGGGCGATTATAATTCCATACGTATTTCTGCTTTTTATCATAATGGAAGTATTCAAAGGTCGTTCCATTATAGATGTTCATTATAGAAGCGGTTCTGACAGCAATACGTCCGTCGGGGGTGATGCTCAATCCACGTATCTGATTATCGGACAGGCCATCGACGATATCAATTAGACGGAATTTATATTGATTGATAGCAAAACTGCTTATGCTTAAAAGCAATACTAGGATGGATGACAGATATCTCATTATTAATAGGAATTGGTTTTTCTACTACAAAGAAAACAAAAAAAACGGTATATTCATAGTACTCATTGCCTCATGAGGTAGTACAATTTGAACCATTTCCTTAGCCGGGAACATTACTGTTTATCGAATCGATCAGTTTATGATTCTATATGACATAGGGTTAATTTTATTTATCCGTATCTTTGTAAGTGCTAAAATGCTGTAATCGTTGCTTTAATCATTAAACTCAGGGATGTATTTATGACATTAAAAACAAGAATTTATTTATTATGCTCTTTTCTTTTGGTCGGCTGTAATCAGCCCAAAGAGAAAGTTGAGACTCAAATGACGGAAATTAACAACCCTATCCTTCCGGGATATTTTGCAGATCCTTCGCTGGTGCAGTATGAAGGTAAGTTTTATCTCTATGCGACGGTCGATCCGTGGGGAGCGGATTTTCTGCCGTGCTGGGTTTCCGAGGATTTCCGGAACTGGACGTTTCATCGGTTGAACTGGCCTACGAAAGCGGCTTGTACATCTGCTCTCTCCCATAAAAACATGGTATGGGCGCCTTCTGTTATTCAAAAAGGAGATATGTTTTATATGTATGTATCTGTGGGGTCAGAGGTCTGGTGTGGTAAAGCTGCCCATCCGCTTGGTCCATGGGAAAACGTGTTGGGAGATAAACCCATGATATCGTTTGATACCACTCGCTATTATCATGTAATAGATGCTGAAGCCTTTATTGATGATGATGGAAAAGCCTATCTTTATTGGGGATCCGGTTGGGGATGGACTAACGGTCATTGTTTCGGAGCCCGGCTGAATGACGATATGGCTTCTTTTGCGACAGAACCGGTGGAAGTAACGCCTGCGCACTATTTTGAAGCTCCGTATATGCTGAAACATAACGGTAAATACTATCTGACTTATTCGGAGGGAAAAACAATTGATGATACTTACAAGGTATGTTATGCTGTAGGCGATCATCCACTTGGTACGTTTGAAGAAGCTGGGAATAGTCCAATCCTGACTACAAATAAAGAATTGAAAGTTTATGGTCCTGGTCACCACACCCTGTTTACTTACGATAACAAAACCTATATGTTGTACCATCGGCATCGTTGGCCGTTTTTAAATGATGGGTCGGCCTTCCGTCAGACTTGTTTGAGTGAACTCACTTTCAATGATCCGGAAAATGAAATTAATAATATTGTGCCGCATCATGCCCAGTTATTCCCCGATCTAAACAAGGATGACAGGCAATTCATAAAAGTGGATGAAATCTTATCAAGTTCGGAGCGGAATAAAGACTTTATGGCGAAAAATGTATTGGATGGCAGCTATGCTACACGTTGGGAAGCAACAGATGGCGAAGAAGATTCCTATTTATCAGCCATTTTTAAGGATAGTGCATATATCGATACCATGGAGATTCGTTTTGAATATCCTTGGAAGAGGTATTTCATAAAGGTTGAAACTGCTGATGATAAAAACAACTGGGTGGCAGTTGCAGATTATACGGTCGAGGGGATTGAGGGGTCACCCGTTCATATTCCGATTTCCAAGGTATGCAAATCGGTAAAAATTTCCTTTTTAAATAAACCCGGAGCGGCAAAACCCTCAGTGTGGGAGTTGCTCTTTTACTAAACTTTTCATTGCTATGAGATTAAGAAAAATATGGTTACTTTGTAATTTGGTATGCATTATTCCCGGTGCTTTCGCCCAACAGTTTATTCATCCTGGAGTACTCCACTCCGAAAAATCATTGGAGCGGATAAAGCGTTTAGTTGATCAGAAAGCCCAACCGGCTTATGGTTCGTATGAAATTCTCGCAAAGCTACCGGAAGCCAGGGCCGACTATCAGATGAAAGGACCTTTCGAAATAATAAGCCGGGATGGAAAGTATGGATACACCAAAGGACCTAGTGAACGTGATTTTAATTCCGCCTATTACAATGCCCTTCTTTGGAAGATAACCGGAAAGAAAGCCCATGCGGACAAATCCATGGAAATTATCAGAGCTTATGCTCGTACCGTTCGGCAGATACCGCCTACTAATGATGCTCCGCTTTGTGCGGGATTGCAGGGATTTATACTGGTTAATGCGGCTGAGATTATGCGCTACACTTATATGGAGACTCATTATCCGAATGGTTGGAGTGAGCAGGATACAGAGTGTGTAGAGGCTATGTTCCGAAAGGTGTTTCAGCCGGTTTTAAGCAAATTCTTTCAAACGGCCCCTTATACTAATGGTAATTGGGGAATTGCGGTAGCTAAAGCGCAGCTTTCTTTCGGGGTATTTTTGAATGACCGTAAGCTCTATGATGATGCAATTGACTTCTTTTATCATGGAAAAGATAACGGAAGTCTGCCTAATTATATTGCCGAAAGCGGGCAATCGCAGGAAGCCGGTCGGGACCAACAGCATGTAATGCTTGGTGTCAGTTGCTTTGCTGATATGGCGGAAGTGGCCTGGACACAAGGTGATGATTTGTATGGTGCTTTGGATAACCGCATTATGAAAGGATATGAATACATTGCCAAATCAAATCTGGGGTACGATGTTCCCTTTGTTAAATGGAAAGATATAACCGGAAAATATTCACATCTTTCTACTTTTGGAAAAGAGGGCATGGGGCGTTTCCGTTCGGTTTTTGAGATAGCCTATAATCATTATGTGCTGCGAAAAGGGCTGGAAATGCCCTATACGAAAATCGTTTTAGGTCTTGTACGTCCAGAGGGACCGGGTTTTACTTGCGACAATACCGGTTTGGGCAGTCTGCTTTATTATTTGGGTGATGATTTGAATACCGGAAAAGACAGAGGAAGGATAGAAGAAGATCTTACCCAGTTGAAAGCATGGAACTTCTCTACAGCCTCATATCGGGCAGTCAACGGAGTGATGTCATTGGTCTCTTCGGGGGTTAAACTACAGAAACGTGTTCAGTACGATTCTTCTGCCTATCCCAATATAGTGGTAAAAGCTCCTGGTATTCCGGCATCGGCAAATAAGAAATGGTTAACTTTATCTTATAGTATAAGTGCGGCGCCGGAGTCTTGGGAATTTGATTCGGACAAAGCAATGAAAGTGGGTGAGGATATATATGTATTTAAAATAACAGATGTCCGGTCAAAAAATGGATACTCATTCTCTAAGGCTTTAACGAATGCAACCATGACTCTGGATTTTGGCGATACTTGTGGTGAACCTGTGGTAATTGAATGGGTACGTTCACTTACCAATGCGGAGTTGCAGTCTGTTCAGTAAAACAATCACAAAATATATATATGAAAAGTCGGTTTAGAATAAGAAAATTCACTTTAGCACGGTTAATACTCCTTTCGCTAGGTTTAATGAATACATTTGCCGCTTTTTCAAAAAGTAAGGATGTTACTTTTTTAGTGAATGGTGTGTCTTGTCAATTGGAGCAAGGTGTTTTGAAGGTTGAATTTGTCACTTCGGATATTGTGAGAGTACAATATACGGGGGAAAATGTATTTAAGGGGAATAGCACAGGTATTTGTATGCCTCATGTTACCCGACCTGTCCGTTTTACCTCTGGTAAGGAGATTGATAGTTGTGTCTTAAAATCGGACAGCCTGATTGTTAAGATTGATTTAAACACTGGTTTTATCTCTTATTTAAATACGGATGGTTCCTTATTGCTTCGGGAAGACGGCAAGCTGCCGAGAGTTGGAGAAAAGAAGGTGATGGAGCATGTCGTATACGACGAACAATCCAAACGTATTGAGAAGACAGCGGATGGAGATAAGGAAGTGAAAAATATTCTTCGTCGTGATACCATAGGTTATACTTGGAAGTACAGGATAAATTTCGACTGGCAACCTTTAGAGGCTTTATATGGATTTGGCTCACATATGGAGGATTATATGAACCTTCGGGGAAAGGAACTCTATTTGTGCCAGCATAATCTGAAGGCAATGGTTCCGGTGCTGGTATCGACCAACGGGTACGGTTTGTTGTTCGATGCGGGTTGCGGGATGGTATTCAAAGACAATTCGGAAGGCAGTTATGTGGAATTGGAAGCAGCCAAGGAGATTGACTATTACTTTATGAAAGGCCGGACGTTGGATGGGGTAGTGGCTAATTACCGTTTGCTGACAGGTGCATCACCCATGATGCCTCTTCATCTTTTCGGATATATTCAGTCGAAAGAACGGTACGTCAGTTCCGATGATCTGATCAATACTTTAAAAGAATATCGCCAAAGGCAGATTCCTATTGATATGATTGTGCAGGACTGGAACTACTGGCCCAGAGGTCAATGGGGACGAATGAGTATGGACCCGAAACATTATCCTGATAAAAAGAAACTGGCAGATGAAATTCATTCTTTGCACGCCAGATTAATGGTTTCAATATGGCCTAATGCCATGAATTGTCCTCAACACGCTGATTTTAAACAGAAGAATCTACTTCTGCATTCTTCGGCTATTTACGATGCTTTTAATCCGTTGGCAAGGAAGTTGTATTGGAGCTATGCGAAGAATGAGTTTTTTGATAATGGTTTCGATGCTTGGTGGTGTGATGCTTCTGAACCATTGGATGCTGACTGGACTCATATGGGTGATCTTTATGGAGATGATAGTCACAAGCGTCGCTGGGAGTTAAATACCAAACTACTGAGCGATGTATTGGGAGCGGAACGAAGTCAGCTGTATTCTTTATATCATGCAATGGGGATTTATGAGAATCAGCGTGCTACAAGTTCAGACAAGCGTGTGGTTAATTTGACTCGCTCCAGTTATGCCGGGCAGCAGCGTTACTCTACTATTACATGGAATGGCGATACCTATGCTTCCTGGAACTCTTTTGCCCGGATGATTCCGGCGGGACTGAACTTTATGGCTACGGGATGTCCTTATTGGACAGTCGATATTGGTGCTTTCTTTACTAAAAAAGGTGGTCAATGGTTCAGGAAGGGGGATTATAATAAAGGAGTGGCTGATATGGGATATCGTGAGTTGTATACCCGTATGTTTCAATATGGCGCATTCTTGCCTGTATTTCGTAGCCATGGTACCGATACTCCCCGTGAGGTGTGGCGTTTTGGCAAACCCGGTGAGCCCTTTTACGACAGTTTGATTCAAATGATTCATTTGCGGTATCGCTTATTACCTTATATTTATTCTTTGGCGGGAAAAGTTCATACCGATAATTATACGATAACCAGAGCGCTTGCTTTTGATTTTGCTTCGGACACGCAGATTGCTGATTTGAAGGATGAATTTATGTTTGGTCCTGCTTTCCTGGTTGCTCCCGTCACAACTCCGATGTATTATTCGGTTGACTCCCAGCTATTGGAGAATGTAGCCAAAACACGCCAAGTATATTTGCCCGATGGTGCGAACTGGATTGATTTTTGGACAGGCAAGAAATATAAAGGCGGACAAAGGGTTACTATGGAAGCGACAATCGACCGTATTCCTTTGCTGGTTCGTCAGGGGGCCATCGTTCCAATGGGGCCGGTTGTGCAATATACATCGGAAAAGAAAGATGCAGCTTGGGAAATACGGATTTATCCGGGAGCGGATTCTTCGTTTACGGTGTATGAAGATGAAGGCGATAATTATAATTATGAGAAGGGAGCTTGTTCGAATTTTGAAATAAAATGGGATGACAAAAAGAAATTGTTGACCATTTCCGACCGTAAAGGTAATTATCCGGGAATGACCCAATGCCGGAATTTGAGATTGGTGAAGGTTGACAAGAATGCCGGAATAGGAGTGGAGGAAAGTACTGGCGGAAAGATTGTTAAATATGAAGGTAAACAGTTGAAAATAAGAATGAAATAGTAATTGAGAAGCATAAATAACTAAGTTGCTAAGAAGGGTACACTTCAATTTGTGTGTGAAGTGTACCCTTCATGCATATTAACCAAGATGTTTTCCGATCATTTTTTAATATCCCGGATTTTGATACTCGCTGCCGTTGATAATGGTAGCGGTAAAGGTCGTAGAAATGGGACGTAAAGCATAATTCGGATCAAAGAACCGTGCGAGATCCGGGTGAGTATCTTTCAGATAATCGGAACTCTTGAACATCCCTGTCCGTTTCAAATCGTAGAAACGGCAATATTCACCGCATAGTTCGCGTCCTCTTTCGTCTAATACGTCACGAACCGTCATGCTGCCCGTTAACGGGTTTGCTCCGGCACGTTCGCGAACCTTATTCAGGTATTTGGCGGCATTCGCTCCTCCGTTCAGATAAATGTCAGCCTCTGCGGCAATCAGATAGACTTCCGCCATACGCATGATAAACGTAGCGTTTAAGTTTCCGTTTCTTTGTTTGGAGGCGTTTGCAACGTAATAGTTACTGCTGTTGTGCTTGTTTAGTGACGGATAATAGTAACGGAACAGATTCTCGCTGGTACCGTCGTTCTTGTAATTCCCTGTTACATTTGTATACGAGTAGTTCATGTTCACATTGTTGTTTCTATCACTGTAGACATGGTTGTAATCAATCAACAAATAGTCGGTCTTGTGCTCATTCTGTTTTTCCGTAGAATAATCCGCATCCTGCGGCATGATAAATTTAATGGCCGGATCACCTTTCTTCAGAGTTTTGCCGATAACTGTTTCGTCTTTGTCGTACATGTGTACGGCACTTTCGTCCCAAGTATAACTTTTATTGGCCTTCCATTCGGTAGTGAATGACTGGTGGAATCTGGGATCTAACGTGCCGTCATTCTGTACATACAGATTCAGCAAGTGTTGCGTAGGCATGAAGATGCCGCTGATGGAGCCTTCCCATGTCAGTCGTGTCTCCTGATTGTCTTCACGGGCACCGAACTTATTGATGTCACACAGGAAATACTCGTCATTGCGGTTTAGCTTGTAGTTACCGTTGCTCGAACCGTGTCCGTCCGTGCCTGCATACCAGCGATGTTTCCAAAGCGCTTCCTTGTTTTCCCAGTTATTGCTTTCTTCGAATACTTCACTGTACGTAGGATACATATAAGTGTTGTATTTCCCGCCACCCGATTCGCAGTCGGAGATCAGCTGTAAAGCTGCGTCGAGAGCTTCCTGCAGGTATTCCGTGCTTCCATACTCGTAGGTCTGCAGACAGGCTTTTGCCAGAAAGCCGAGAGCGGCTTTCTTGGTCGGAGTGGTAGTCGTGGCATGATTCCCGATTGACAGCCATTCGGATGCGAATCTTAGGTCGGGCAGGATGACTTCTTTGTAGATAGTCATCGGGTCGGTGCGGACAGGAGAGTAGTTGAGGCTGGTTTCCGGTTCCGTAAGCATGGTTACCCCTCCGAATTGTTCCACTGCGTTGAAGTAATAGACAGCTCTCATGAAGCGGGCTTCGGCAACTTTCGCATTCCGTTCCTCTTCTGTGGCGTAGGGAGGCTTGTCGCCTAAGGCGATGGCTTCGTTGCAGGAACCTATTCCGTCGTATGTCCCGTTCCACCAGTTATTGGTGTAGGTCGTGTTGGGCGATGTGCCGGCGAAAAACCAGAACCATTCGGTGTAGCTTGTCGATTGGTTAGCCTTGTACGTCCAGAGGTCCGTATCCCCTTCGGTCAGCGACATCCAGTCTGCGGCACCGTAGTAAAACCTTTCCATTGCGAAGTAGCACTGGTTGATCAGTGTTTCGTATCCCTCGGTTGAGGTAGCCAATGTTTCATTGGTAAATGCGCCCGGGTTGTACTCTTCCAGCGAGCAGGAATGCAGGAATAGTGCGGACAGCAGGACAGAGCAAAAAACTGTTTTTAAATGTATACTTTTCATTGTCATTTTCTTCTTTAATTAGAATGTAAGATTAACTCCAAATACAAATTGCCGATAGGTGGGAAACGCGTCCGAACCGTTCGTTTCGGGGTCTGTGTCCTTCAGTTGCTTGTCTTTCACAAAGATGAACGGATTGTAGGCCGTAGCGTAGATGCGGCATTTCTCCATCAATACCTTGCGGGAAATGTTGGCGGGGAGGGTATATCCCAAAGTGATATTCTTGATCTTGATGAAGGAGCCGTCGTGTACTCTCAGCGAAGG
The DNA here is from genome assembly GCF_003434395.1 of Bacteroides sp. AM23-12. Classification (NCBI taxonomy): domain Bacteria; kingdom Pseudomonadati; phylum Bacteroidota; class Bacteroidia; order Bacteroidales; family Bacteroidaceae; genus Bacteroides; species Bacteroides sp. AM23-12. The sequence continues at coordinate 8,080 of NZ_QTLF01000020.1, read as the reverse complement.
ATATACCTTTTTTTGTTCGTCTCCCGTTCCGGGACGCGGGAAGTATGCGCCTTGATTGTCCTCTGTCCAGTAATCCACGCCTGCCAGCTGATTCTTGGTCACACTTTGCTCTGCGGTATAGTAGCCGAGCAGGTCACTGTTGATTGTCTGCCCGTAGCGTGCCATTGCAAAGACGGATAAATCGAAGTTCTTGTAGGTGAAGGAGTTGTTCAGTCCGATGATCCAATCCGGATTCGTATGTCCCAGAATTTGTCTGTCGTCGGTGCTGTATTTATGTACTCCGCCGTCTCCGTTTTTATCCACTGTCTCTATCTTGATAAATCCCGGATTTACGCCATATGCATCCAGCGTCTCCTTCGGAGTGTCACTTCCCCAGATACCTGCATATTTATAGCCGTAAATGGCGTGAATCGGTTCGCCGGTAAACAGGTTCTCGGAGATCAGGTCACCGTCGGGCAGCTTGTCTATCTTCTCCTTGCTCCAAGTAGCGGACAAGGTCGTGTTCCATGTAAAGTCCTTGTGCTGTATATTGTGGGAGTTCAATATCACTTCCACGCCCTGATTGCTGGTTTGGGCGATATTCTGCCAGATAGACAGAGGAGAACCCCATCCGGTCAGTCCGCTGGTGATGGGCAATATACGCTTGAATAATAATCCTTTGGTGGTTGTTCTGAACCATTCAATGGAACCGTCGATGCGGCTGTTCAGTATGCCGAAGTCCAGACCGATGTTCCAGTTGTACGATTTTTCCCAACCGAGGTCGGCACTGCCGTAAGTCTCCGAGTATTGTGTGAAAGGAACGATTTTTCCATTGACGGAGACTCCGCTGGCAGAATATACGTAGGCTTGGGTAGTGGTGCTATAGGCGTCTGTTCCGCCGGAGTTGCCCGTGATGCCGTAGCTGACTCTCAGTTTCAGGTTGTCCAGCCAGCTTCGTGTCTTTTCCATAAAAGCCTCGTCGGAAATTCTCCAGGCTATGGCGCCTGCCGGGAAAGCATCCCATTTGTGTCTGGCGGAGAATTGTGAGACACCGTCCCAACGGGTGGAGAAGTTGAATAAGTACTTGCTCTTGTATGAATAGTTGAGGCGGAAAGCAAAAGACATTTTCTGTGTCTGTGCGAAGTCCGATTCCACATGTGGGGAGGAACCCGAAGTCAACCGCCAGAACGACCATTGGTCTACCATCTGTCCGCTTGCGGCAGCCATGTTGCTTTCCGACTGGTTCTTGTTCCACGAAGTGATTAAAGAACCTCCTACCGTATGCGCTTTGGCAAGGGTCGTGCTGTATGCTAGAATGTTTTCCCACGTGTAATTCCATGCGTTGTCATTGGTGATGGAGGCGTGAGGCGAACCCGCATAACTCGGACGGTTGGCGTTGCATTGGTTTCCCCAGTATTGTCCTCGTCGGGAATGGTTCAATGTCCCGTTGATCCGGCTGGTGAATGTGAAATCTTTGAGAGGAGTCAGTTCGACATACCCGCTCATATTCAGGTAAGTGGAACGGGTGTTGTTCGCATATTGATTCTCTATAAAATCTCCCATCGGCGAATACTGCCCTGTGATATATTCGTGATTGATCTTGCCTTCCTCATCGTAGGCATCCCCCAACGGGAAAGCGGAGAGGGAACGGGTAAACGTGTTTTTCACGCCGGAATTTAAATCACGGTACACCAGATTGGAGGTGAAACCGACTTTCGCCCACGAAAAGAGTTGCTGGTCGATGTTGAGCCGCAAAGAGTACCGGTTCAGATTTTCATTGCTGAGCAGGCCTTCTTCCCGGTTGTAGGAGGTCGAAGCGAATATCCTTGTCTTTTCCGTTCCGCTGCTTACCGAAAGGCTGTACTTTTGTGTGGTAGCTGTATTACCGGAAACCTCGTCTACCCAGTCAATCCATTTTCCGGCATTATACGCATCTGTAAAAGCCTGCTTGCCCAGTAGGGCAGACATATCGGAAGGGAAATCACCGTTCTTATATCGGTATGCCTCTTTCTGGTAAGTCACCCATTCATCCTGAGTCATTCCGTGTTTGTAGTTGGGCGATCCACTGAAGCCGTAATACGCGTCAAAGTTGATTGTGGCTTTGCCTTCTTTTCCTCTTTTGGTGGTGATAATCACAACACCGTTTGCTCCTGCCGAACCGTAAATGGCGGTGGATGAAGCATCCTTCAGAACATCGACACTTTCAATATCGGAAGGGTTGACCTGATTATAGCTTCCGGGGATTCCGTCGATAATGAACAGTGGCTCGTTATTGCCATATATGGAACGCGAACCACGCAGCAGGATGCTGACTTCACCGCCTACCTGTCCCGATGTTTTGGTGATGTCCATGCCGGGTATCTTTCCTTGAAGAGCTTCCATCACATTACTGGTAGGAGCAACCAGTACCTCGGCACTTTTGATAGAGGTTACCGCTCCTGTCAGATCCCGCTTTTTGACGGAGCCGTATCCTACTACTACCACTTCGTCAATCAGTCGGGCATCTTCCACCATCGTGATTTCCAGTTTACTTTTATTACGTGTGCTGACTTCCTGTTCTATGTATCCCATGTAAGATACTTTGAGTACTGCGTTGGGCGACACACGCAGTGTGAAGAGTCCGTCTACATTTGTAATAGTCCCGTTGTTTGTGCCTTTTTCTACAATATTAGCTCCGATTATCGTCTCTCCCTGAGAGTTTTTCACTACGCCGGAGATGCTTCTGCTCTGCTGGCCGTAGACTTGTGTGGCTCCGACTACCGATATTATTCCTGTTAAAAGGAATAGCAGGTAGAATCTTATCATATAAACTGTCTTTAGGGTAACGTCTGTCCCTATGTTTGTTTTATCAGAAAATGATTTCATGTTTTTTGTTTAATTGTATGTTCACTAATTGGTTTTTGAATAGTTAAATCTCTGAATGATTTAAATCTATGTCCCGATTATACCGATTTGATTTACTCCATAGGCTATTAGATTTTATTGGTTAAAACTGCGATTGTACCGTGAATTGACGGTCAATCTCTGAGTGTATGTATTTGATGTGGCGCCACGATCAATATCAGTTTATTTAGACTGATTGGACAAAAGTAGGCATAGAGCGTTGGGGATTGAAAAAAATAAAGTTGACTTTGAATCAGAATGGGTTGATTTTTACTATCTTTGTCTCAATGTAATCACATAAAGAACAATAATATGGATGTCGAAGTAAAAAATAAAGCAAACAGGAGGCACGTCGGACATAACCTGCAAAAGATCCGTGTTTATTTTGGTATGAAGCAGGAGGCTTTAGCGGCTGATCTTGGTGTAAATCAACAGGTCATTTCAAAGATTGAAAAACAGGAAGAAATCGAAGAAGGGCTTCTAAATCAAATAGCTTCTGTATTAGGGATATCTGCTGAGGTGATTAAGGATTTTGATGTTGAGAAGGCAATATATAATATCAATAACATTAGAGATAACACCTTTGAACAAGGAGCTACATCAATAGCCCAGCAGTTCAATCCATTGGATAAAATCGTGGAATTGTATGAACGTCTGCTGCAAAGTGAGAGAGAGAAAATTGAATTATTAAAGAAAAGGTGATTATTATTAGTTGATTAACTAATTTAACTAAGAAATAAATATTATGGAAACAGAAACTTATACAAACAGTTCACATTTGGGGCGTAAAATAGAAAGAATACGCCGTCTTCGTGGTATGACTCAAACAGATTTGGGCGAGTTGTTAGGGGTGACAAAACAGGCTATTTCCAAAATGGAACAAGCGGAAAAGATAGATGATGAGAAGTTAAAACAAGTGGCTACTGCATTGGGGGTTACAGAAGAAGGCTTAAAGAAATTTACAGAAGAAACTGTATTATACTATACAAGCAATTTCTATGAGAACTGCCATGTAAGCGCATCTAATATAGGACCTATTACTCATGTGGAAAATCTCAACCATTTTTCAATGGACCAAGCTGTGAAACTATTTGAGGAGTTACTTAAAATCGAAAGAGATAAATATGATAAGGGAAAAGAGGAAAGCGCTAAATAATAATAGGTTTATCCTTTTCCTTATTTAGGATTCTTAGAAATATATGATAAAGCTCCATTTAGTTGTTCGGACATTGAAGAATAACTAAATGGAGCTTTAATTTGATAGATATTGTAATAAGCAAATAATTGATAGAAGTCAGCAATTGAATTATTGCTTCTTGCCTATCATTTAAAATGGGTTGAACGATTCAATAATGGGCTAACCGATACGCAAAAGAACTAAATCGTCCAAATATGAATTCAAATCATATAAATCTAAAAGTCGTTTATTGGATAAAGAATTCCTATACTAAATTTAGCTTTGGCTTGTGCAATAAATAATCTCTTTCAGTACATAAATTAATTCGTCCGACTATAGCCGGACGCAAGTTTGCCTATAGCCGACGTTACGTTTGCCTATAGTCGGACGCAAAGTTGCCTATAGGCGGACGAATTAATTTATGCACCCGCGGATATTATTTTTTATAGAGAAAATGTTTATTGTGTTCGTCTGCAATGATTGCAGTAACTCGAAAGTAGATTCAAGAAACATCAATAGAGTAAGTAACTCATAGTCACTTTATCCCATAATACTCTATTATACAAATGAATACAATGTACCTTCTTTTTTTGGGTATTATGTTCTCTCTCTGTATATTTGAATGTCGCAATCATGCTTTTCTATCTATGATATTGATTGGTGCATATAGTGCGACAACTAACTCACATAATGTGCAATAGCTACCGCACATGATATGGATTAGCTATCGCACATCATGTGAGTTAGCTTAAGGGCATAAATTATTTTATAGAATGACAATTTCAAATCAGCAGACTATGTGTCTGTTTACATTAAAAGAATAAGAAGATGCATTGTAACAGGCTGAACAGTTGAATGATAGATGAAAATATGATTTGCTGACGAAGTTTTATTTTATTCATAGCTACATAGCAATAGGTCAAACGGTATGAAATTGGTTAGTTATCTTTGGTCAATGAGACTAGCGAACTTTGAAAATTATTATCTTTGTTACCTTATGTAATGATACAGTTTGGTCTAGAACAATAGATACTGTAATTTGTGACTGAAAATTTGATAATTATGAACATTGGCGATAGTGATATTCTATATTCTTTTGATAGAGCCCGTCTAATTGACAGAGCTTGCAATGGATTCATGAGAATAGACGGGCTTACCTTTAAACGAGCTAGAGATTATATGGACAAATATAGTGCTCGTGATTATTTGATGCAATGTCCACTTGACCTTTCAACGAAAGAATTGGTCAGTGGGATGAAAGATTATTGCCTGCAGCGTAGAGCCGAAATGCTCGAACCTTATCGAAAAAAAAGATATTCAATTAATGGTGATCCCATACATCATCTTTATATTATAGGTAATGGATTTGACAGATATCATGGTGCTGATTCTACATATATGGATTTTCGCAGCTACCTATTAAAGCACAATGATTTTGTCGTGAAGATGTTCGAACTCTTCTTCGGTCCCCGATCTATGATGAATAATTTTGATGATTATAATGATTATCTTTTGTGCCTACAATACGGACGCAAATTGCCAGCTCCAAAGAACACTTGGGCTAAGGACTATTTATGGAAGGATTTTGAAAAATATCTTAGTGAACTGAACAGGGAACGTATTTTTGATTTTGTTGATGAGAATTTGCCGCGATTATACGAAGATGACGAGAATTTTAGTTATGCTGAATATTTAGGTCCTATAGATATTGTTGCTGATGTTGTTTCTTCTTGTACCTTCGAAATACAATATCTGTTTCACCGATGGATTAATACAATACATTACAAGAAAGGATTTAGGAAGAATATGCTGTATCTTGATCCGAACGCTGCTTACCTGAATTTTAATTATACATTGTTTCTTGAAACAGAATATAATATTTCCCGGGAACATATTCTTTATATTCACGGTGATAGAAGGCAGAAGTTTGGCTCTTTGGTTTTAGGGCATAATGTAGAGGATAATGAAGTCGCTTTTGATGAGTGGGTTCATAAACATAAAAATCGTCGGAGATATCGCCCGAATCTGAAGGATAAGAAGGGTAAATATTTTGCCAATGATAAGTTGGTCTATCTCGCTTTCTTTTTAAAGGATATGAAAAAAGGGAATTGGAAAAATCCAATAAGGTATTATGCTGTAGATCATATTGAGGAGCGTTTGGAAAATTATTATGCGAAGAACATAAAACATTCTAATGACATAATAGATCATAACTTGGGCTTTTTTGAGTCGCTGAATGATTTGAAAGAGATTACATTGCTTGGTCATTCGCTGGGTGATGTAGACTTTCCATATTTTAAGGCAATTGTTGAAAATGTAAGAAATGTGGATGATCTGATTTGGAATTTTAGTTATTATAGTGATAATGATATTATAAATATCAGAAGATTTTGCAGACATCTGAATATTTCCCAAGGAAAAAATGTCCGGCATTTCAAGATGTCTGATATAAAGCGGTAGCCGGACTCACACCATTCGCATACCTTTAATTCTAAACTATCTGTTTGGCGGTATGTGACTAGTTAATGCTGCTATTATGCAGTGTTCTATTGTATAGGTGTGTACGCTCTCTGCCTTGAGCGGAGTTTCTAAAACCAGAATCGCTAGTAGGTCTTTAAGACTCGAATGTGATTTGTTTAATGGTTATGAGGGCAGGCACAAGCCTGCCCTCTTTTCAAAATTGAAGGATATCACAATCCTCTTTTTTTATTTGAATAAATAATAATAATTGCTTGCGGCAAAAAGAGCCAGAAACCGGAGGCAGGTTCAATAATACAACCGATTATGGTAAGCAGCAAAATAGAGTAACCTAAAAATACGGGTGCCGGTTTTTGTTCTTTTCTGATATAATATTGAAGCGTTTGCCCCAAAAGGATAAGGATTATTCCACAGATCAAGAACCAAAAGGCGAATCCTTGACTATAATTCTCTCCAATAGAATTTACCAATCCATTTCTGAGCATTTCCGAAAAAGTATCTTTTCCGATAAATAGTGCATAAATCGTATGAATGATTCCTGTCGCTGTTAAAAATGTCCCACTATATTTCCAAAGTTTCATGTTCTCACTGTTTATATACTTAGTTAATGCTGCAAATATAAAGGATAGTAAGACACGAGTATTGGATGAATTCGACTTTTTTTATTTTGTATAAATGATAATAGTCTCATTATCGAGTGGCAATGATAAAAAGAAATTTGGAGTACTACCTGATAGCTTTTTTATTTCTCTTGATAAATGAGAGGCATCATAATATCCGGCTTTTACTGCTACTGATAAAAGGTTGTCGAATGATTCGTTCCTCAATATTTTAATCGCATTCTTGAATTTTACTATACTATTATATTTTTGAGGAGTGAAACCTGTATGTAACTTGAATTTTCGTTCAAAGTGTCGTTGGCAAAGATTAACTTCATTCATTAAATGGCTTATGGATATCTTGCCTTCATGCGCATTTATTTGATTCACAGCATATGCGATTTGTGCATCCATTGTATGGCTGCTTTTATATAGGTGCTCTTTCAGATAGCGTTCTATTAAATTAATCTTGCACTGAATACCCTGTTCTTCGAATAACTTTTCAGCAAAAGAATCACTGAAAATAGTGTTTAAGTCATTCACACTTAACCTTATATTTGTCAATTCGCTGAGAGAAATTTTCATAAAAGGGGATAGTCCGCATGGACGAAAGCGAACTCCAAATGTATTGATAGTACCTGATGATGTTATTAATGTCGAACAGACGTTCATGGGACCAATAAAATAAGAATGATAAGGTTGCATCATAATGCCATGATTAACAGTGGTTTCTAATATGAACATAAAGTCCGTACATCCATCTGTAGATAATTTTATTTGCATACCTTGTTCTGTTTGGCCTTTGAATTCCCAATATCTATCAACGTAAGGAGCAAGTATATGGCATGGTAAGTATTCTTTGTACATATTTAGAAAGGGTATCTGTTGAAAAACGATCTGATAGTACAAATATAAGCGTAATCCCCCGATAAAGTACCCGTATAAAAAAGAATCGCTATAGCAA